>JALOPA010000038.1 GCA_025454125.1 Thermodesulfobacteriota bacterium | reverse complement strand
CTACGAGCTCAACGCCAGCAGGCGGTTTCTCACGCAATTCCAGGCGGAGCACCCCCATCTCGAGATCGTCGTCACCCATGACGCCATCAGCCCCAACGGTCCCTATATCCGCTTCATACAGGATCTGGGCTACCATTTCATTTTCTGTGTCAAGGAGAGCGACCACGCTCATCTGTTCACTCAGTTCGATCAAGCTCGCCGCAGGGGCGACGGCGATGAGTTGATCCTTGAAGATCCGCATCACCGCGATCGTTTTCACTACTTGCACTGGGTGAACGGACTCCCCATCAATGCGTCCAACAAGGACGTCCGGGTCAACCTCCTCGAATACTGGCAGGTGACTGGCAATGAAAAGATCCGGTTCACCTGGGTCACCGACATCGCCATCACCAAGGCCAATGTCTATCGCATCATGAGGGCGGGCCGCGCCCGGTGGAAGATTGAAAATGAGACCTTCAACACCCTGAAGAACCAGGGTTACCACTTCGAGCACAATTACGGCCTCGGAAAGCAATACCTCAGCATGGTCTTCGTCAAGATCATGATGCTCGCGTTCCTGGTCGATCAAGCCCAGCAGCTCTGCTGCTCCCTTTTTCAGGCCGTCCTCAAAAAAACCGGCTCGAAGAAAGCTCTCTGGGAGCAGATGCGCGCTCTCTTTCACTGCTTCAAGCTCGAATCCATGGAGATGCTCTATCGCGCTATCCTTCACGGCTTCGAGCTTCAAGAGCCCATCATCAGGCTGGATTCATCATAATGGTGCGCCAAGTCTGCACAGCATCGCTGGTCGATCCCTCGCTTCACAGCCTCCAGAGGGGAGGACTGGAGAGGCTTTGCCATTTTTTGCCTACGGGCAAGAAATTTCAGCCCAATTGCCGGTCACGGAGCGCCCCAAGCTGACAGCTTGGCCGCTCCCCTGACCTTGAAGCTCACCTTTTCACTCTTTTGTTTGAGCTTAGCTGCCATTCCTGTTCTCCCGTTTAAGCCTATGAGCACCGAGCGATGCTCATCTGAGTTCAAGAATCTTAGGAAGCAGAGTTAGGGTCGCTCATGGCCTCGATCACTTTCTTGACCGCAGCGTAATCCTTTTCCGAAAGGCCGCGCCCCATGGCTGCCCTGTAGAGCTGGAACACCACATGCCCGGCCGGAACAGCGGCTCCTGTCTCATCCGCCGTCTGGAGGATAAATCGCAGATCCTTGGTCATGTTCTTGAGGGCGAACTGGGCCCCGTAATTGTCGCTGATGAGCATGGGCTTCTTGAATTCAAAGAGAGGGCACTGCGTGGGCCCTGAGAGGATCGTCTCCAGCATAGTCTCCGTGGAAAGGCCGCATTTTTGCCCTAGATTGACCGCCTCGCCCAGTCCGGTCGCCATGATACTCAACAGGAGATTGACGACCATTTTCATACTCGACCCCTGCCCTGCTTCCCCGCAATAGACCACTTTTTTACCCATGCTGAGGAGCAGCGGTTCCATCTCCTTCACCTTTGCCTGGGGTCCTCCGGCCAGGATGACAAGGGCTCCTTCCTCTGCGGGCTTCTTCGAACCGTAGACCGGAGCATCAATGGCGGCAATGGAGCGAGTTTTCAGTCTCTCAAACACGTGTCTGGAATAAGACGGAGGAACCGTGCTCATGTTGACGATGATTTTTCCCGCATCCAGCCCTGCCAGCACTCCCTGGGGGCCATCGAGCACCTGGTCCACGGCCTCCGGACCCGTGAGCATGAGAATGACCACATCCGCACCCTTTGCCGCGTCTCTGGGACTTGCGGCCAGCACAGCTCCTGCCTCCTTGAGTGACGAGGCCTTTTCCGGTGTGCGGTTAAAGACGGACAGGGCATACCCTTTCTTGGCGACATTCTTCGCCATGGGCTGTCCCATGGTTCCCAGTCCTACAAAAGCTACTTTCATACTCATTGCAGAACTCCTTTCAAAGAGTGTGACAGGTGACGAGTGACAAGTCACCCGTGAAGCCGATTTGTCTTCTCTCGTTTCTCGTCACTCGTTACTTTATTGTAAGCTCCAGCTTTTCTATAATCCTTCTCGCGGAAAGACCGAACCGGTCATAGAGGTCTGCGGGGCTCCCTGATTTTGCAAATCCGGACAAAGCAACATGATCCAACTGCACAGGGATCCTTCGAGATGTGATCACAGTCATCACTTCGTCCCTCAGGCCTCCGTTTTCATAATGGTCCTGGATCGTGCAGATCCTTCCTGTTTGCCTGGCTGCTTCTTCAACCAATCCCTCGTCCACAGGCCTGATCGTAGGCATATCGATCACTGCGACACTCTCTTTTACCAGGCTCGCCAGCTTCAGCGCTTCGATCAGAATCGGTCCCGAACAGATGAGGGTGATGTCTTTTCCCTCCTTGATCCTGTATCCCTTCCCGATTTCAAACTCCTTCATCGGGCTCACCCTGAAGGCATTGTCCTCAACGTAGACAAGGGGCGTTGGATTCCGGCCTACCCGGAAATACACCGGACCGTCATACTGGAGCACCTTTTCAAAAAGCAAATCGGCCTGAATGGCATCCGACGGCTCGACAATGACGATGCCCGGGAGAATGCGCATGGCTCCCACATCCGCAATGGCCTGATGACTCACCCCGTATTCCCCCAACGCGATTCCCGTGTGACTGCCGATGATCTTGACGTTGAGACTGGGATAGGCTATGTCCTGCCGAACCATTTCCCAGGCCCGGCCCGTTGAAAAGACCCCAAAGCTGTTCACCACGGGGATCTTGCCGCAAGCGGCCATGGCAGCGCCCATGGTCATCATGTTGGCTTCCTGCACCCCCACGTTCATGGAACGCCTTCTGAGCGGCTCCTCTGCGTTTTCAGGATACTTCTCACAAAATGCCGTAGCCCCGCAAGCGCCCATGAGATCGGCGTTCAGCACAAAAATCTTCTCGTACTCCCCGAGCCGGACAAGGGCATTCCCATATCCCATTCTTGTCGCTGTGGGCTCACGGTACGACTGGCAAGGATTCCGGCTGATGATCTCACCAAGATTCTGCTCTTTCGCCCGAGCAGATCGTTTGACCACCGGCTTTACTTTGACTCCCCCCTGGGCTTGCGCGGAAACCTTCTTTTCCAGGTTGTCGATCAAAGCCAAACATTCTGTCTCAGCCCGCCCGTACTCTTCGTCGTTCAACGGGACCGCATGGTATTTACAGACATCTTCGATTTCCGAGGCGCCTTTGCCTTTGATCGTGTTGGCGAGGATCATCAGCGGCTGCGCTTTCTCGCTTCGACTTCTCTTGAACTCGTCCAGCACATCGAGCAACGCGCAGAAGTCATGGCCGTCAATCTCCTTCACTTCCCAGTTAAACGCTTCCAGTTTCCGTGCCAGAGGATCCAGCCGGTTGATGTCATCGGTTCTTCCGTCCACCTGCAAACGGTTGCAGTCCACGATCCCGCAGACCTTGTTCAATCCTTTGTTCGGGATGGTCAGGCAAGCTTCCCAGGTCATGCCTTCCTGCATGTCCCCGTCACCCAGAATGACATACACGTGGTAATCATACCCGTAAACTTCTGCATGCAAAGCCATGCCTGCTCCGGCGGACAGGCCGTGGCCCAGAGAGCCCGTGCTGAAATCCACCCCTTTGGTGCCGTGCTCGACCCGTCGTCCATCCTCTTCGCGGACTCTGTACATGGCAGGATGGCCCTCCAGAGGCGAGTCTATCTTGCGGTAGATTTTGAGAAGGTCTTCGCTGAAAAACCCGGCCTGGGCAAGCGCCGCATAAAGCGCCGGAGCAGCATGTCCTTTGCTCAGAACCAGGCGGTCGCGGTTCGGCCAAAGGGGATCGGCCGGGTCGTAGCGCAGGATGTTTTCCCACAACCCCGATTCAGGGTCACAGGTGCGTCCGAAATAAAGAGCGGTGAGGATGTCGGCTACGGAGAGAGAACCACCCGGATGCCCTGCTTTTGTCTTGGTGATGTTTTCGAGGGCATTCTTTCGAATCCTAGCGGCAATGAGTTTCAGCCGGTTGATCTCCCCGGCTTCATCCAGGAATTTCTTTTGCGACATGAAAAGCCTCAATAGGGGCCGATCCTGGGCAGCGAGTAAACCGATTTCCAACCCTTGCTGCCTGGCTCTTTGAGATAAGGTGCCATCTCCTTGTTCGTCCGGAAGGTCGTGCTCTGCGGATCAGGCACTGCTCCCGCAGGCCATGTCTCGAGAATGTCATCGCAAAGGACATCCAGGTACTCACAGATGGCCAGCACGGCCCGCACCGTCTTCCCCGCTGCGCCCTTGCTCGCTTTCCCCACCACTCCTTCCGGCGTCGCAACCAGTTCCAGGGGCAGGTCCCCGGCCCTGGACCTGTAGGTGTTCGGCCTCAGCAGATCCTCCACGGACTTGTCGAAGTGCCCATCCGGCAGGTAGGTGTAATTGGCCATGGGCCCTGTGTCCTGGGCAACGCTCATGTCCACCATCTCAGGAAACAATTCCAACCCCAGGGACGTCTCCGCTTCATCGGCATGGACAAACCGATCCTCCAGCTTGCCCCCATGCGCCCTGGTTTCGAAAAATTCCCGCACAGCCCGGTGCCACTCAAGGGCAAGGTAAAAACCCGGTAGCTGATAGGTATTCATGAACCGTTTCACCGCTTTTTCAATCTCGTTCTGCTGCGCGTGGTTGTTGATCCAGATCTGCTTTCGAAATCCGTCGTTCCACAAGCCGTACATGACGTGCATGATGGTTTGTTCAAAAGCTTCATCGCTCACCATGACCGTGCCGTACATTCCCTGGTGCCACGGCGGATGCACCCCGTAGTTGATGGGCCAGGCCAGATTCACCGGAGGTTTCCCAGCCTTCCTCTGCTTCCGCCGAACCGCTTCGGCGATCCGGGTCACCAGCAGCGTGTCAAATCCGCCGACCGTGTGCCTGCCGTGATTCTCCGTCGAACCCACAGGCACGATGACGATGTCATTTCTCCTGCGGTTCTCGATGAGTTTCTTTCTCACCGTGTTCTGAATGTAAGACCCTGGCTTCTCCAACTCTCCCTGAGAAGGAACTTCGTACTCCTTGAGCAAGGCCCAAACCTGGTCATCCCTCAGATTGAAAATCCGTTCCTTCAGTTTACCTACGCCCGTATTCTCAAACGGCAAGCGACATTCCCCTTCTGCCATGACAACACCTCCCTAATAACGTATGGACTCACGGCGTCTTCCGTCCCGCCGTCTGCTTGAAAGCTCTCTCTTCCTTGACGAGAGCTCCGTGCCTCAGAAGGAAGAGCAGTTCCTTGGCGCGATTCTCAATCCTACTCCGCCTCCTCTAGGCATTGGGATGAACAATGACCTTGATCGCCCCCCCGATCCTCTCCGTAAAAGTTCTGAACGCTTCTTCGATCTGGCCGAGAGGAAAAGAGTGAGTCGCAAGAGGCTTTAAGGAAATGCGGCCTTGAGAGAGAAGCGATATTCCCCTGGCGCAGTTGGCCCACCCCTCCCCTCGAATCGAGAAGATGTGGACATTGCGCGTGCCCATCATGGAAAAATCGACCGGAGCCGGCTCTTCGGGATAACCCACCAGCAGCACCTTGCCCATGCGCTTGCACATCTCCACGGCCATCTGGGGTCCGGTGGTGGCGCCTGAAGACTCGATGACCAGGTCCGCGCCCATGCCCTGGGTCTCCCTTCGAATCACTTCGACCGCGTTCTCCTGGTTAATGTTGATCAGCCGGTCAGCGCCCATGGTCTTTCCCATCTGGAGGCGGCTGTCCCGTGTTCCTACGAGAAAGATTTTCCCCGCACAGAGTGCACGCGCCACACCCACAGAGACCAGACCCAATGGTCCGGGCCCAACGACAGCCACGCTGTCTCCGACCACATAACCGCCGACGGTCTGGAACCCGTACAGGATGCATCCGAGATTGGTGATGAGGGCCGCTTCATTGAATTCCACGCTGTCAGGAATCTTGTGCACCGTATTGATGTGGTTCACCGCATACTGTGCAAACCCTCCGTTGGTGGTGAAGCCGTTGGCTCGGTGCCCTCTCTGACGGTTGCCGTAGTTCAAGCAGGCCGTGTAGTTGCCCAGGCGGCAGTTCCTGCAACGGCCGCAGCCATAGCTCGCTTCCACCGCGACCCGTTCGCCTGCCTGGAATTCATCCACCGTGGAGCCCACAGCCGCAACGATTCCTGCATACTCATGGCCGATAATGAACGAACCATAGGGCGGTTGCGCTTCCCAGGGTTTGGCCATCAAGCTCACGTCACTTCCGCAGACAGCCGTCGCCTGCACGTTAATCAGAACGTCCTGGGGGCCCGGCGTGGGTGTTTCCACTTCTTGGATCTCCACTTTGTTCGGTCCCATCAACACGACCGCTTTCATTTTCTTGGGTATATCCATCAGCGTGCTCCTTCCGCCATTTTTCCTTGACACTCTCTCACACACGGCATAGACATGTCAATTGTGCATGTTTTGCACATTTGAGCAAGATGGATACCACTCCCAGAATCATAGAAAAGGAAGAGGGTCCGGCGAACACCCCAGGTCGGCTTTTCGAAAAAATCGGTTGATCAGGAGGGAGTCGTGGAGGTTACGAAACAAGTTCACGCCATCAAGATCCCATTCAAACTCGCTGCCGGCTCAGGAAAAATGCTGGATCGTTTTGTGTATGCCTATCTCATCTATGGTCGAAAAATCTGCATCGTTGACTCCGGCGTGTCCTCTTCTTATCGTGCCCTCTCCGATTACGTAAGGCAAACAGGGCGGGATCCCCGCGACATCAACAGGCTGGTTCTGACCCATGCCCACCCCGACCATATGGGCGGGGCCCGGACAGTGCAAGAAGAAACCGGCTGCCAGATCGCTGCCCACTCCATGGACATACCCTGGATCGAAGACGTGGATCTTCAATACCGGGAAAGGCCCATCCTGAATTTGTATTCCCTGGTGGAAGGTTCTGTGAAGGTCGATCAGATTCTCAAGGACGGGGACGCGCTGGAGCTGGGGGAGGGGCTTATCTTGAAAATCATTCACACGCCGGGCCACTCCAAAGGGTCCATCTCACTGGTTCTTGAGCCGATGGGCCTGTTGTTTTCCGCAGACGCCATCCCCATGCGAGGCGCTGTTCCCATCTACGACGACGTCCTCTCCTCCATCGACTCCATCCGGAAGCTGAAGCAGTGGCAGGGGCTCACCACGTTGCTCGCATCCTGGGACGAGCCTCGACAAGGGGAACAGGTCTATTCTCTCATGGAGCAAGGCCTGCTCCACTTTCAACAAGTGCACGACCTGGTCCGCCGGATAAGATCCGGATCACCGGACGCGGATTTGACGGGTTTTGCCTCCCAGGTTCTCCACGCGATGGATCTTCCCCAAACGGCCCTGATCCCTATCGTGATCCGATCCCTTGAGGCCCATCTCAGGGTAGCCGACCGTGAGGACCTATTGGGAGAGGCCTGAACCTTCGAGACCCACAACCGTGAGCGACACGAGGCCATGCCATGACCCTTCTTGGTGTTGATGTCGGGACCACAGGAATGAAAATGGGCGTCTTCAGGGAAGAACAAGGCGACCTGATGATGCTCGCCGGCTTTTCGAAGACCTACCCGGTTCACACTTACAACGACGGTCTTTTCAGCGACATCGATCCAGCCCTCTGGCGTCAGGCGTTTGTTGACGGCTGCCGCCATCTGAGGGATTGGATGGCCGAGGTAGAGGTCATTTCGTTTTCAGGCACCACGCCCGGTTTGACGGCCATGGACCGTGAGGGCAACGCTCTGTATCCTGCTATTCTCATGCTGGACCAACGGTCACGCAAGCAGGCGGAGCACATTATCGAAACCGTCGGATTGAATATTCTCATGACGGTCACAGGCAACATGCCCGTGGCCGGCGGATGTTCTCTTGCCAGTATCCTCTGGATCAAAGACCATCATCCCGAGCTTTTCGAGAAGGCTTGCGTCTTCGGCCATTCCAATACCTACATGGCTCGATGGCTTACAGGCCGATTTGCCATTGACCCCTCCTCCGCCTCCCTGACCGCGCTCTACAACACGAATGAAAACAACCTCCGATGGAATGAACACATTGCCGGAGCTTTCGGCCTCTCCGTGGAAAAGCTTCCCAGGGTCATTCCTTCTCACGGCAGCACGGGGCGGGTAACGCCCAAGATCGCTCTTGAGCTGGGTCTTGCGAGAGAACCTGCGGTGGTCATTGGAGGAAATGATGCGGTTCTAGCCGCCTACTCGGTAGGAGTGCAGGAGCCCGGTGAAGTGATCAACGTCAACGGCACCTGTGAAATCACCCTGGTCTGTCTTCCGGAATGTCTTTCTTCGAAAAACTACAATGTGCGAACCCACGTGATCCCGGGCCGATGGCTCACGCTCTATGTCATGAATGCAGGAGGCACTGCTCTGGAGTGGTTCAGGACCCTTTTTTGCAGTGAAATGACGGTTGACGACTATCACCGCCATTTCATTCCTGGAGCCGTGGACTCGTGGCTGGAACGGGAAAGCGGTGTGACTTATGTTCCATATCTCATGGGATCCCGTTATTCCCTCGAGCCTCTAAGGGCTTCTTTTGAAGGTTTGACCGCAGAAACCACTCGCGAAGAACTTCTCGCAGCCCTCGTCAGAGGTTTGTGCCATTACCAGCGGGCCCATCTGGAGGAAATCAGTGCTCAGGTCCCGCTGGCCGGCGAGGTTCACGTCACGGGCGGGGCCGTGAGCCCTGTCCTGATCCGCGCAAAAAAAAGGTGGATGAGGGACTGCGAGTACCGCCATCAGGAGGAGTCTTCCATGAAAGGGGCAGCCCTTCTCGGGTTGAAACACCTAAAGGAAGCATAGAGCAGAGAGCTTAGAGCGCAGAGTGCTCTTTCTTGAACTTCTCAGCTATGGGCTTGAAGTCGTAAGAAGGAAAGACCTCGTAGCGAAAGGGTCCCCACGCTTTCTGCTCCATGAAGCGATTCAGGCTGCGCAAGGCATTAGGCTGAACCAGCAGCTGGATGATGAAACCGAAGGACATGGCCACCACCCAAGACACGAGTTTACAACCTTCGGGGGGGAAATCACGGTAAAAGCCGGTCTGCTTCGTGTGGGCCATGATCTCCTCAAGAGGCTTGGACTGATCGTGGCGCAAGAAAACCGTGACAAGAATTCGCTCATCGGATGCCATCTCTCTATCTCCCTTCTTCAAATGAAGCTCTCCGCAGCAAGCTGCGGGGTATCTAAGCCACCTTCACAACTGTCACACCCGCGCAGGCGAGTGTCCAGAAAAAATGTCTCTGCCTGGATTCCCGCCTTCGCGGGAATGACAACGCTGCAGCATGCTGCGGGGAATGAATTCCATGGAGATTAAACGTTGCGAACATCTTCAGGTCAGAAAAGGCTTGAGTTCCTCGCGGGACACGATCCCCTCTCTCAGGACCACAGGAGGATCGAGCGTCACATCCAGAACCGTGGACCCTTTTCCTCCAGGGGTCCTGCCCCCGTCCAGGATCAGATCAATGTCTTCGCCGAGGCCCTCGATCACCTCCTCTGCTGTTGAGCAACTCGGTTGACCGGACCGGTTGGCACTGGTGCCTGTGACAGGACGGCCCACTGCCTCTGCAAGTGCCCTTG
>JALOPA010000037.1 GCA_025454125.1 Thermodesulfobacteriota bacterium | reverse complement strand
GAAACTGCATCCTGGCCAAGAAAGGGGAGGCGGTGGCCATCGGAAACCTGGAACGCTACGTGGCGGATCGCGAGCGCATGTTCGGCAAAGGCGATCTTCCGCCCAAGGCCGCCCCTTCAGGCAAGAGGGTCGCCGTGGTGGGTTCAGGGCCCTCGGGCCTCACGGTCGCGGGCGACCTGATTCAGAAGGGCCATGAGGTGACGATCTTTGAAGCCTTCCACAAGCCTGGAGGCGTGCTGGTCTACGGCATTCCAGAATTCAGGCTCCCCAAGGAAATCGTTTTCTCGGAAGTCAACTTCCTCGAACGCCTGGGAGCGAAACTGGAATGCAATGCCGTGATCGGGAAGTCCGTCACCGTGGACGAGCTCTTTGAAGAGGGCTACGACGCCGTCTACCTGGGGGTCGGCGCGGGTCTTCCCCGGTTCATGAACATTCCGGGCGAAAACCTGATCGGCATTTATTCCGCCAATGAGTATCTGACCCGGTCCAACCTCATGAGGGCCTACCTGTATCCCGAGTACGACACCCCCATTGTCCTGGGAAAAGACGTGGCCGTCTTTGGCGCAGGCAATGTGGCCATGGATTCTGCCCGGACCGCCATGCGCCTGGGCGCCGACCGCGTTCGGATCGTCTATCGCCGCTCCCGCGAGGAGATGCCGGCTCGTGCCGCCGAGATTCACCATGCCGAGGAGGAGGGCATTGAACTTCACCTGCTCACAGCCCCCACCCGGTTTCTGGCGGACGGCAAGGGCCGCGTGTCCGGCGTCGAATGTCTCCAGATGAAGCTTGGCGAGCCGGACGCCTCGGGACGGCGCAGCCCGGTTCCTGTCCAGGATTCCAAGTTCAAGCTGGATATCGACCTGGCGGTCATTGCCGTGGGTGCCGGAGCCAATCCCCTGCTGACCACCGTGACCCCGGGCTTGAACCTCACCAAGTTCGGCTACATCATCGCCGATCCTTTGACTGGCAAAACCACCAAGAAGGGGGTGTGGGCCGGAGGCGACATTGTGACCGGTTCCGCCACGGTCATCCTCGCCATGGGTGCGGGCCGGCAGGCGTCCGAGTCCATGCACCAGTACCTCACCCTGGGGTGGTAGGATCGCGGCTCCAGCGCAAATTCAATCCGCGGAAGAACGAAGACCCTGTTTCTCTTTTGGGAAGCAGGGTCTTTTTATCCTTTTTGGCTTTTTGAAATGGATGGCTGCGGCCATGGGGGCTCAGGAGAGGGGGACGAAAACTTTTTCTCGGTAGTACTTGAGCTCGTTGATGGATTCCTGGATGTCGCTCAGGGCAAGATGGGCTTTCTTCTTCTTGTAGGTGGGGAGCGCAGGATACCATCGCTTGGCCAGCTCTTTGATGGAGCTCACGTCGATGTTTCGGTAGTGGAAGAAGGCTTCCAGCTTGGGCATGTATTTGATGAGGAACCGGCGGTCCTGCCAGATGGAATTTCCGCACAGAGGGGATTCGCCCTTCTTGCAGTGCTTGGAAAGGAAGGCCAGCACGATCTTTTCCGCCTTGGCGCAATCCACCGATGACGCCCTGGCCCGATCCAGCAGCCCGGAGGATTCATGTTGCCGCTTGCTCCAGGGCTCTATGTTTTGAAGGATCTTGTCCGGGTAATGAACGGCAAGGTCCGGTCCTTCAGCCACGGTGGTGAGGGATGCATCCGTGACCACCACTGCGATCTCAAGGATCACGGACACCTCGGGGTTGAGGCCTGTCATTTCCAGATCAATCCATACCAAGCGACCGCGCAACGCTGCTCTCCTGTAACCGAGGATGGCCCCGGACTATAAGAGATGTGGGGTTTTGTGTCAAAGCAAAAGGGGATGCGCCGAGGTTCCAGCCGGGAAATTCTGTCCTTGATCTCCGGTTGAAGTAAGGGTAGATTTTGTTTTTTATGTTTTAATTCATTGCCGTTTATGTTCTTGACATCTTTATAAGCATCAATTATTTATAATTGCGTAAAACTATACTATAATTAGTACTGCTTGACCATTGGTACGTGGTCTGCGGACTTGAGGGAACCGAGACCAGAAGATTGTCTCTCTAGGCGAAAAGGACCTGGCAATGATCAGTCGATACACCCGACCCCAAATGGGCCGAATCTGGGAAACGGAAAACCGCTTCGCCAAGTGGCTTGATGTGGAGATCGCCGCATGCGAAGCCATGGCGGAGCATGGCCTTATTCCGAAGGAAGCCGTGAAGAACATCAAGGAGAAGGCCCGCTTTGACGTGGACCGGATCCTCGAAATCGAAGAAAAAACAAAGCATGACGTCATCGCCTTTCTCACCAATGTGGAGGAGTATGTGGGGCCTGATTCCCGCTTCATCCACATGGGACTCACCTCCTCGGACATCTTGGACACGAGCTTCGCCATGCTCCTCAAAGAAGCCATGGTGTTGATCATCGAGGAGGCGAAGGGGTTCATGGCCGTGATCAAGGAGAGGGCCTTCGAGCACAAGAACACCGTGATGATCGGTCGCTCCCATGGGATTCACGCGGAGCCGATCACCTTCGGCCTCAAGCTGTCGGTGTGGTATGCGGAAATGAGACGCAACCTCAAGCGCCTTGAAGCGGCTCTGGACACCATCAGCTATGGCAAACTCTCGGGCGCGGTGGGCACCTTTGCCAATGTGTCACCCGAGGTCGAGGCTTCGGCCTGCAGGAAGCTCGGGCTCAAGCCTGCAGAGATTTCCACCCAGATCCTTCAGCGGGACCGCCATGCCGAGTACTTTGCCGCCCTCGCCGTTCTCGCGGGCACCATGGAGAAGATCGCGGTGGAAATCCGCCATCTTCAGAGAACGGAAGTGCTCGAAGCGGAAGAGGCTTTTGAGAAGGGGCAGAAAGGGTCTTCGGCCATGCCTCACAAAAAGAACCCCATCGGGTGCGAAAACATTGCAGGCCTCGCGCGCCTGGTGCGGTCCAATGCCATCGCCGCCATGGAGAACATGGCCCTGTGGCACGAAAGGGACATCAGCCACTCGTCTGTGGAAAGGGTCATCGGCCCGGACAGTACGATCCTGGTCGACTACATGCTCCACCGGCTGAGCCGGATCGTCAAGAACCTCGTGGTCTATCCGGATCACATGACCGAGAACCTGAACAGGATGAAGGGCCTGATTTACTCACAACAGGTGCTCCTCAAGCTTGCCGATCGCGGCCTGGAACGGCAGAAAGCCTATGAACTGGTTCAGCGAAATGCCTTGAAGGTCTGGGAAACGGGCCGGGAGTTCCAGTCCCTCCTCCTTGAAGACCTAGAGATCCGAGAGCACCTGACCCAAAAGGATATCGCCCAGATTTTCAGCCTTGAATACCATCTGAAACATGTGGAGGATATCTTCAAGCGGGTTTTCGGATAGGCGTTGCGTTAACGATGAAACCGACAGATGACGGTGAGCTTTCCAAGGGATCGACTATGAAAAAAAAGAAGGTCTTTTCTCTCTTCGGCTTGAGTTCCCTTTGCTTTGTCTTTTCCCTGCTGGCCGCCCAGTGGGACGGCTTTTCAACCGCTCTTGCCACGAAAGCGCCGACAGACAAGGTTCCGAGCCCCCTCGTGAAATGGCCTGAAAAGGGATCCGAGTACGCCGTCCTGGTCGACAAATCGCAGCAAAAGGTCTTTGTCTATCATAGGGACCAACCTTCCAAACCCCACCGAACCTACACCTGCTCCACCGGTGAAAATCAGGGCCCCAAACTTCGGGAAAACGATCGCAAAACGCCCGAAGGCGTGTATTTCTTTGTCCGGGCATTTGAGAAGAGGGAGCTCCTTCCCATCTACGGGTCCCGGGCCTTTGCGCTGGATTACCCGAATGTCATCGATCGAAGGGAAGGCAAGAATGGTCACGGGATCTGGTTCCACGGTCTCAACAAGCCGCTGAAGCCCAGAGACACCAACGGCTGCGTGGCCTTGGAGAACCCCGACATCGATGACCTGGCCAGCTTCATTCGCATCGACGACACCCCTGTCATCGTCAGCGAAAAGATCGAAATGGTCTCCCCCTCGGAAGTGGAAAAGGACCGCGAGGAGGTTCTCCGCATCATCGAAACCTGGCGCACGTCCTGGGAAAGGAAAGAGGTGGACAAGTACATGTCTCTGTACAGCCCGGACTTCATTTCTTCAGGCAAGAACTGGCAGCAGTGGAAGGAGCACAAGGCCCGCCTCGCCAAACAGTACAACAAGATCAAGGTCGACGTTCAGAACTTGCGGATCGTGCAAAATGACGGGCTGGTCCTTGCCTCTTTTCTCCAGAAGTACGGCAATGAGTATTTCAGCAGCTCGGGAATGAAAACCCTCTACCTCAAGCACGGCAGCCGGTTGAGAATCATCGGCGAGTACTTCGAAGGGTCCGAGCTCAAGCCCTCCATCCGGAAGGAGGCGCCGACTCCGGAAGAAACCAAAACAGTGATCGCGGCCAAGGAGCCCGCCCTCAAACCGCAGGAATCCAAGCCGGCAGAGGTCAAGAAAGAGCCGACCATCACGGTGGAAGAGATGAAGCCGGTGCTTGCCAAGAAGGAACCGCTGCCTCCCGCCGAGGAATCGAAACCGGCTCCCGTAAAGAAGGAAACCCCGCCTGCCGGCGACGACCCCAAGGACCTTCGAAGAATGGTGGAGGCCTGGAAGAAAGCGTGGGAACAAAAGGATCTCGCCTCCTACATGTCCTTTTATGACTCCACGTTCCAATCCAGAGGCATGGATTTCAAGGCGTGGAAGAAGCACAGAGAAAAACTCAACCAGAAGTACCGCTCGATTGCCGTGGGCATCAGCGATTTGAAGATCGAGCGGCCTTCTGCAGCCGTGGCGAGCGTCCGCTTCACGCAGAAATACGAGGCGGACGACTATGAGGATGAGGGACTGAAAAGCCTCCTGCTCGTCAAGAGAGGCAAAGACTGGAAGATCAAAGAAGAAGAATGGAAACCTCTGGACCAGGAGCCCCGTCCGTAAAAAAGAAAGCGCGGCGCCCTCTCCCCTTCACCATTATGGTGGCGGGCAGAACGGGCAAAGTTCGGTCCTACGGCATTTCCCCGCGTCTTCTTTTTTGGGCAGGCCTTTTTCTTCTGGCCTACCTTCCCTTGTCGGTCTGGGCGATCAACCGGTACCTGGAGCTTCGGCAAAGCCACGCGGTTCAAGCCGCCGCCTTGGCCGCCCTTGAGAAGGAACTCGAGGAGCATCGACGAACCCTTGCCCGGTCCAACCAGCACACGGCTTTCCTTCAAGATTATGTCCGGCATCTGGAGGAGGCCGGCGAGCAAGGGATCGACACGGCCAGGCCGGAAAAGCCCGCTACAAAGCGGCCAGAGGGCGGCACCGGGGAAAAGGCTCCAAGAGCCCAGGAGACCGTCAGCATCGAGGATCTGGCGATTCAAAAGCAGGGATCCAGGATGCTGGTGAGTTTCAGGCTGGTGAACCTGCAACCCGGCGACAGCACCGTGGGCGGGTACCTCCACATTTTGGCAAGAGGAAGACAATCGGACCCGCCGAAAGAGTGGGCCTATCCTCAAGGAAAAGCGCTCCATGGTTTCCCTGAGAACTACCGCAATGGGCAGGTGTTCACGATCCAGAGATTCAAACCCATTCAGGGCCGTTTCAACCTCGGCCAGAGCCTGGAATCTCCTTCATCGGTGAGGGTGCTGATCTACGACCCGTCCGGTGCGATCATCCTGCAGAAAGACTTCGAGGTGAGTAGCTGATGAGCCTGCGATTCCCGGCCCTTCGAAAGGGCTTCCTGTCTCTGGTGTGCACCATGGTGTTGACCTGGGGCCTGTTTCCGTCCCAAGCCTTTTCGAAAAGGGAGCACCAGGTTTACTTTCCCAACACCGCCTACGAGTTGAACATCTACAAAATCAAAGGGAAGAAGCCGGGCAAGACCTTGATGCTTATCGGCGGCATCCAGGGCAACGAGCCGGGCGGATTCCTCTCCGCGGATCTCTATGCCGACATGAGGCTGGAAAAGGGAAACCTGATTGTCGTGCCTCGCGCGAATTTTTACTCCATCATCACCAACCAGAGAGGCCCCAACGGAGACCTGAACCGCAAGTTCAACCTTGAAGACAACTCCTCCACCATGGAAGACCAAATCGTGAGCATCCTGAAAAAGCTCATCAGCGAAAGCGACTACCTTCTCAACCTTCACGACGGGGCCGGATACTACCACCCCACCTACATGGACAAGTGGCGCAACCCCACGCTCTTCGGCCAGTCCATCGTCGCAGACTGCGAGGAGTACCGCCTCCCCGGAGCGGGGAAGACGCTCAAGCTGGGGGAAATGGCGAGAAAGATCCTCAAGGAAGTCAATCCCCACATCAACGTCGACCTCTACAAGTTTCACTTCATGGACACGCGGACCGATGCGGAAGACAGCCCCCACCGCGAACAGCGGGGCTCTGCGACCTACTACGCTCTCACCAAACACAACATCCCCGCCTTCGGCGTGGAGACTTCGAAATTTCTCCCGTCCATTGACCTCAAGGTGCTCTACCACAACATGGTCATCAATGCCTTCATGAAGCACTTCGGAATCATTCCCGAGTCCCCGGGCCTCAACCTGGATCCGCCGGTCCTCAAATACCTGGTGGTCGCCATCAACGCTCAAACCCCGATCGTGGTAGAGGGCAAGCAAACCCTCGAACTGAGGGCCGGCGACACGATCAGCGTCACCCACATCGAGGCCAACTATGAAAGAGGGCTCAGCCTGGATATCGTAGGCTATGGCGGGGTGAACGATCTCGGAAAGGACTACGCCATCTTCAGAGACACCTCCATCCTCGTGCGGAAGGACAATCAGCAGGTTGCGGAGATCCCGATCCGCATCACCGAAAAAGGCGCCGGCGAGGAAACACGAACGAGCGCTCCCATCAAGAAAATCGACTATCTGGTGATTGAAGCGAAGGGCCACCGCCTTCTTCTGGCCAACGGAGAGACGCTTCCCCTTGTGCGGGGCGAAGAGATCAAGATCGTGGACGTTCTGCCGCGCGCTCCGTCCTCTTCCGGCGTGAAAGTCAATTTCAAGGGCTTTGTTGGAGACCAGAGCAACAACACCGGTGAAGACAGGGGTTACCCCATCAACACGGGCACGGATCTCATGGAGCGCTTCTCATTGGATGGGAAGGGGGACTCTTACGAAATCGTCGTCAACCAGGGAGAGGCGCTCCTGGGCCGAGTCGTCGTTCGACTCAACTCCCCGAAGGTGGATTTCCTGGTGCTCCGGGTGAACGGCCATGGCCTCCACGTGTTGAAGCCCAAGTCCGCCTTGTCCGTGTCGAGGGAAGACACGATCTGCGTCGAGGAGGTCCGCACCAACCTCTCCAGCAGCGACGGCCTCAGTCTGAAGATCAACGGTCAGACTGTGCTGCCCGGAGAGGTGAAGACCGTCAAAGAGCTCTATCCCGCGGCCAAGGCCTCGGACACCCAGCTCAAGGTGGAGAAAGGCCCCCTGGTGCTCGGCATGATCACCTTGAATGTCCGCTGACCGTCACCGCTTTTCAATGTCCACTTTCAGGTAGTCCTCCCAGGGATCCGACTTGCGGATTTTCACCATGACCTCCTGGCCTTCGTGCAGGTTGTGGCCGTTTTCCCTCTTCACCTCCGCAATGAGAAGCACGTCGGTCAAGAGCACGCGGTACTTGTTTCGGATCACGTCCAGGACCAGAGCCGGGAATTTCTCCCCCACGTGCTGGGCCAGGTATTTCTGAATCCAGTACCGGGTGCTGTTTCTCGTGAGCAGATCGATGCTCTTCAGCAGGGGATCCAGCACCAGCCGCTTTTTTTCGATCTCTTCCCGGGCGTAGAGCGCAGCGCCCCGGGAGAGATAGGACTTGATCTGGCGCTGCACCAGGAGATCATAGTACCTCCGGATCGGGGAGGACACGGTGGTGTACATGTCCACGCCCAGGCTGCTGTGGGGCTTCGGCTCCGTGTGGATGGAGAGAGGGCTGAGCTTGCGCCGCTGCTTGAAAACGTAATAGACGTAGTTGGCCTGCTCCGGGGACAGCCTTTCGGCCGGCGCCTCCTGGCATCTGTAGATCGCAGCGATCTGGCGTTCCTTGCAGAACCTTGCCGCCAGCCAATTGTAGAAGATCATGAATTCCGCCACAATCCCCCGTGAGGGCGTGTTTTGTTCGATCTTGTGCAGGGCAATCGCCCCCTGGGCGGTCACTTCCACCGCAATTTCCGGCAGAGAGAGCACCAGGGCACCCTGGTCCAGTCGCCTCTGTCGCAGGATCTGGCTCAAGCGTCGCATTTCCTTCAGCAGCGGCTCCCGATCGAAACTCTCGTTCACCTCATCGTAGGTCCACTGTTTCTCCACTTGCACCAGGCTCTGCACAAAGCGGGACTCGAGCAGGTTCCCCTCCCGGTCCAGAACCGCAAGCAGAGAAAGGGCCGGCCGATCGCACCCTTGCTTGAGGCTCAGGGCTTCCTGCGACAGGGCCACAGGAATCATGGGGATTTGGTGCCTGGGAAGGTAGAGAGAGGTCCCCCGCTGAGAGGCCTCCTCGTCCAGCAGGCTGTCCGGCTCGATGACGCTGGCCACGTCGGTAATGTGGATCCCGAGCTGAATCCGGTTCCCCTCCACCGTCAGGCTCAGGGCGTCGTCAAAATCCCTGGTCATGGGCCCGTCGATGGTCCAGACCCTCAGATGCCGCAGGTCCTCTCGCTCCGCCGCCGGAAGTTCAGCGCGGCAGACCCGCTCCGATTCCCTGAGATGCTCTTCGCTGAAAGAGATCCGGATTTCGAACCGCAGGAGATCCAGGTTCTCGTCCTCGCTCCAGACTCCGAGGCTGACGAGGATCCGTCTTGCATCCCGGACATCCGGCACCCCGGCGCGCTGGAGGAGTTCTTTTCCGAACTTCAGATGGGGCGAGTCCTCC
>JALOPA010000710.1 GCA_025454125.1 Thermodesulfobacteriota bacterium | reverse complement strand
ATGCCCCATTTTTTTGCCCACAGCCATTTCGCTGCCACCGACATGCCCATGACGGCCTTTCTGATGCTCTTTGTCATGTCTGCAAGCCGCGGCATGGAGGCGGGCAAGCCATGGCTGGGAGGGCTGCTTCTCGGAATCCTCGCCAGCATCAAGGCGACCTCCGTGCTTCTGGCTCTTCCCCTGCTTGCGCTGTTCCTCATCTCTCACCGAAAGGAATTCGTGAAGGGGCTTCGGACCGCTTTGCTGCTGGGGTTGACGGCGGTCCTCACCTTTTACCTTCTCAATCCGGACTGGTGGTACTCGCCTCTTTCGAGAGCCTCGGAATTCATCGCCCAGACCGTGACCCGAAAGGACTGGGCCCCGTTGTCCGTCTTATTCGGCGGCACGGTCTATTCCTACCGGGCCCCCTTCACCTACCCCTTTGTCATGTTTTTCATCACGACTCCTCTCCTCCACATCTTGTTTCTTCTTGTCGGGCTCGGACGCTTTTTCCGTGACAAGACGCTGAGGGCCGATCAGCGCATGATCGCAGGCTTGGTCTGTTTTCTCACACCTTTCGTCCTTCTTGCCCTTCCGTTGAGCCCGACGATCGACGGGATCCGATACCTGCTCCCGGCTTTCCCCTTTGCCGCCTGCTGGATGACCACGGGACTCGTGGCCTTGTGGAAGTTCATCACCCGCTCTCAAGCGAAACCGCTCGCGGTCACACTGCTTCGGCTGGGCCTCGCAGTCGTCTCTTTGGCTCTCTTTGCTCTGGATCTCCACAACCCTGCGAGGCGCCCGCCTTATGAACTCTCCTACTACAACAGCTTGGTAGGCGGTTTGGCCGGGGCCCATCGACGTGGATACGAGACAACCTACTGGTGGGAAATTCTCAATGAATCTGCTTTGCGTGAAGTGAATGCTCTGACTTCGGGCTCAAGAGTCTATTTTCCTGTCCTACCGACGGACCTTTTCTTCGTTCATGCCAGGAACAAGGGGATGCTGACGTTTGCCGTCGCTGAAGATGTTCGCGACGTGGAATTTATCCTGATCTTCGGCCGGCCCAACGTGAGCTATTGGGAAGAGGGGATCCAGTCCTCTCTCAAGAAGGAAGGTAAAACCATTGCGCCTGTCTGGGAGATCTCGATTGATTCAGTACCCCTTTTGCGGCTGCACAGAGTCGGGCAAGCGAGTTCGTGAACAAGGCTTGCGTGTAGATTGCGAGAGGGAGGGAAGAGATTATTGGCTCTAAACCTGCGGAAAAAAGCGATTTTCGATCAGCTTGAGCATCACCGTTATGCCCGAGTGATTCTAGCTTTTTGCATTGTCTTATCCTTGAATGTTTCTACCCTGACCGAGCCTCCGGTGTGGGACGCGGCGGCCAGCATCTTTCCGGCAGCAATCACCCTTTCGAACACCCACTTCAATTTTCTCAAGCTCCTGCAGGAGCCCGGCTACGCCGACGGCGGACCCAATGTTCATGGACTCAATGTGGTGACCCTAATCACGGCGGTCGTGTTCACGGTCACCGGCGGAGGAACGGCTGCACTCGTTTCTTTGCATGTGATTCATTTCTTCATGGCCGCCCTGGCGCTCGTATCCTTTTTCAATCTCATATCGACGTCTCTCGGCAGGACAAATTCCTTTTTGCTCTGTTTGGCCGTTCTCATCCACCCTGTCGTGCTCACTCAAACCCGCTCCATGTACCTGGAAATCCCGCTTCTTCTCTTTACGATCAATGCCATCGGGACCTGGTTCAGGCAGGAATATGCCAAGGCCCTTGTCTTCGTTTTGCTTGCGTCACTGACAAAAGAAACAGGTTTTATCGTAGGCGGCTGCATAGCCTTTTACACGCTCTTTGAATCAGGGACTTTGCGGCAGCGGGTCCTTCGAAGCGTGTCGGTCCTCCTTCCCGTGCTCCTTCTGGTGGGAATTTATTTTCTGGTCATCACTCCCAAGGCCATGCCGGCGTTTCTTGAAGGGAACTCCCTCGGTGCGCTGGACTCCTTCCTGGACATCCCCTCGGTGATCTTCCGCTGCGTTGAATCCGCATCCGATCGCTTCCTCATCATGGTCCCCGACATTCTGGTTGCCGTGGTCCTGGTGTTCGTCCTTGGGATCCTGAGGATGAAGGACGTCCTGTGGAGGTCATTCGCTCCAGAGAAACGCAGCTCAGGGCAGAAGGAAAACAGCCCGGTCCAAAATCGTCTACGACCTTTCGCTCCTGCTGGTGGCATTTTTCCACGTGCTCCACTATGTGATCCTGCCGCTCGCCATTGATTTCTGCTGCCCTATGATTCGCTATCATGTTCAGATCATCCCTTTCCTGGGATTTGTTCTGTCCTTCTTCGTCATCAAGAAAATCGGGCAAAGGGTTTTTCAGGTCTTCATAGCGCTCGCCCTGATCGTCTTCGCGGTCAATCAAGACGGGATGTTCTACCCAAACGAGGTGAACCGGGAGGGGCTGGGATCGAACTTCGGAGTCACCGAGAGGTCGGGCGCCGAAATCCCTGTCTTCTACGAGCATCACAACCACTATGCTTTTCGATATCCCGAGATGGGATACACGCGGCAGCCTTTGAAGAACGGGCATAACATCTTCGTCGAAGAGCCCTACCGCAGCGGGTCTCTGGAGGGGTATCCCCCCTGTTTTGTCATGTTCTACTTTTCTCCCTTCCTTGGCGGGAAAAACATGCTGCGCGTTGTCCAGCAGGCCGAGCTGTTGCCGGAATGGAAGAGCGAAGTGATTCAGACGATCGAGAACAGCCCTTACAAAGGGTATCTCATCAAAGTCTGGAAAGAAGGGACGTCCTGTCTGGAGAATTTCAAATTGGAATAATCATGGAAGCCCGGGCGGCACCGAAAGCGTGGCAGGCTGCTTAGGCTTTGGCCATGCCAAGCAGCCACAGAACGAAACACAAAAAGGAGAACCCTAGCCAGAGAATACCCTTACCCCTTCGAGTCTCTCCCTGTCTGAACGTAGCCACGATCAGTCCAAGAAGACTTCCGATCCACCCCAGGAAGCTCGTGACCACGACCGCGCTCCACAGCACATCCGGCTGGGGATCCTTTTTGGGGGAACCAACCGCTCCTTTTCCCTGAAGGGAAGCGAGGGACAGGATCTTGCTCTCAGAGCGTTGAATCCAGTCCCTGCCGGGCTTAAAAACGTGGCTCACTCCGTGGAACCCGTTTCGGATGGATTCATACGCGATCAGGGCCAGACGGATATCCTTTTGCTGTTCCGCAGCCTCACCGATCTCCCATAGCCGTTTTGCAGATCTTTCCACATAGGGATTGAGCGGAGCATACCAGTGGAGAGAACGGTCGAAATAGGTGACGGCCCGGATGGTCTGATTTCCCTTGAGAAGGGCTTCCCCTGTGTTGTAAGCCTCCATGGATCCGTAGAAAACCCTGCCCCATAAGACTAGAAGAAGCAACAGGCCGACCGGGACGGCCGCGAGGACCCCCCTTAGAACCCTTTTCTGCGCAGGCAAAGGACTGCTTTGCATAACGGAAAACCGTGAAGGTTATATAAATTTATTGCTATTTTTAGCAAAATTCTATATAAATTGCTATAAAAATCTATAAAGATGTTCTATCAAGTATGGTCGATTTGAAGGATTTCACAGGCAAGAGCGTTCTGATCACCGGAGGACTAGGTTTCATCGGGAGCAATCTGGCCAGGACCCTGGCGGATCTGGGGGCACTGGTAACAGTGGTGGACAGCCTCATTCCCGAGTACGGGGGCAATCTCTTCAATCTCAAAGGGTACGAGAGCCGAGTCCGGATCAATATTGCCGATATCCGGGATGAATTCAGCATGGCTTACCTGGTCCAGGGTCAGGATTATCTCTTCAACCTCGCAGGGCAAACCAGCCATCTCGATTCCATGAAAAACCCATTTGTAGATCTCGACATCAATTGCCGCTCCCAACTCTTTATCCTTGAAGCATGCCGTAAACACAACCCTGCCATCCGAATCGTTTACGCCAGCACCAGACAGATTTATGGCAGGCCGGACTTTCTTCCTGTCCATGAAGGCCACCTGCTCCATCCCACCGACGTGAACGGCATCAACAAGATGGCGGGGGAGTGGTACCACATCCTATACAGTAAGGTGTACGGCGTCCGTACCTGTGCCCTACGACTCACCAACACCTATGGCCCGCGCATGCGGATCAAGGATGCCCGGCAGACCTTCCTCGGCATCTGGATCAGGAACCTCGTCGAGGGCAAGCGGATTGAAGTGTGGGGCGATGGTCTGCAGGTGAGGGACTTCAACTACGTGGACGATGTGACCGATGCCTTGCTCGCAGCGGCGCTCTCCGAGCAGAGCCCCGGCGAGATCTACAACCTGGGGAGTCCCGAGCGGGTCAACCTGAAGGATCTGGCGGCCCTCATGATCCGCGTGCACGGAAAAGGCACCTTTGAGGTGATCCCCTTTCCCGAAGACCGAAGGCCCATCGATATCGGCGACTACTACGCCGATTACGGCAAGATACGCAAGGCTCTGAACTGGAACCCCCGCTTCAGCCTGGAAGCGGGTCTGGCCGAAACGCTTCAGTTCTACTATCAACACATTCGCGAATACTTATGATCCCTCAGACCAGCCCTCTCGCAAACTACCTCTCCCACCGCGCGGCCCTTGATGAGGCCATTCAGAGGGTGCTCAGCGCCGGACGCTACATTCTGGGCGAGGAGACTGCGGCCTTTGAAAGGGAGTTTGCCGATTACATTGGCGTTCCCTATGCCCTGGGCTTGGGAAACGGGACAGAAGCGCTTCACCTCGTTTTGAGGGGTCTGGGGGTGGGCCCGGGAGATGAGGTCATCACCGTGTCCCACACGGCCGTCGCCACGGTGGCGGCGGTGGAGATGTGCGGGGCCGCACCGGTCCTGGTGGACATTCAGCGCGACTCCTACACGATGGACCCGGATTTGCTCGAACGCGCGAGATCGGCCCGCACCAAGGCCGTCGTGCCGGTTCATCTTTACGGCCATCCGTGTGCCATGGAAGAGATCATGACCTTTGCCCGCAGACACGGTCTCCTCGTGATCGAGGATTGCGCCCAGTCCCATGGCGCGCTCTACGGGGAGCGC
>JALOPA010000036.1 GCA_025454125.1 Thermodesulfobacteriota bacterium | reverse complement strand
GTTCATCGAAGGCCTCTCCCGCATCTCCCGGGTCATCCAATCAGAGGGGGCCCTTCCCGCGATCCAGTTTCATCACAGCGGAAGGCAGACCTCGATCCGGGTGATCAAGAGGAAACCCCTCGCGCCTTCCAATCTCCCCTGCCCCACCATCAACGGCGAAGTGGAGCCGCTGAGCATGGAGGGGATCCAGGAGATTATCCGAAAATTCGGAGATGCTGCAGTCCGTGCGGTCCAGGCGGGGTTTGAACTGGTCGAGATTCACGGCGCGCACGGTTACCTGATCAACCAGTTCATCTCCAAGTTCTCCAACATCCGTGAAGACGCCTACGGGGGCGACACGACGCGAAGAGCCCGCTTTGCCGTGGACACCGTGCGGGAGGTCCGGCGAAGAGTGGGGGAAAACTTCCCCATTTCCTTTAAGATCAGCGCCCAAGAGTTCGTGCCGGGCGGACTCGACGTAGACGAAAGCATCGAAATCCTCAAATTGCTGGTTGAAGCGGGGATCGACATCGTGCAGGTTTCAGCGGGCAACGATGCAACTCCCGAGTGGATCTGCCAGCCCATGTTCATGAAAAAAGCGTGCTTGGCGGACTCCGCGGCAAGGATCCGGAAAGCGCTCCGCATTCCGGTGATGAGCGTGGGCCGGATCAACGATCCCCTCGTGGCCGACGACATCATCCGGGAGGGAAAGGCGGATCTTGTGTGCATGGGCCGGGGCCTTCTGGCGGACCCGGAAATGCCCAAGAAAGCGGAGCAGGGCAAACTGGAGGACATCCGGATTTGCATCGCGTGCAACACCTGCATGGAGTCCATATTCCGCAAAGGTCGCGTGGAGTGTTTGGTCAATCCTACCCTTGGGCGGGAAAAGGAAATGGAACTGCGGCCCGCGGAAAAACGCAAAAAGGTGATGATCGTCGGAGGCGGTCCCGGAGGCCTCCATGCCGGGTGGGTGGCCGCCATCCGGGGGCACGAGGTGCATCTTTATGAAAAGCAGCCCCGATTGGGCGGCCAGCTCAATCTCGGAAGCGTCACCGCCTACAAGAAGGAAATCCTCAGCCTCATCGAATTTCACGTCAAGCAGGTCCAAAAAGCGGGCATTCGCATCCACCTCAGCGCGGAGGTGACGCCGGAGACGATTCAACGCGAAAAGCCGGACGTGGTCATCCTCTCCACAGGCGCCAAGCCTCTTTTGCCCGATGTGCCTGGGATCCACAAGTCCATCGTGGCCGATCTGTCCGTGGTTTTGAACGGAGAGCCGCCCGAAGGGAGAAAGGCGGTGGTGATCGGCGGTGGTGCGACGGGATGTGAAGTCGCCCACCATCTGGCCGAGCACGGCACCTCGGTCACCATCGTGGAGCAGCTCCCGAAGGTTGCAATGAACCTGGAATCCATCACCCGGAAGGTTCTGCTCAAGGAACTTAGGGAAAGGGGAGTCCGGTTTCTCACAGCGCACAGGCTCTCCAGGGTGGAAGAAACCGGAGTGGTGGTGACGGCAGAGAGCGGAACAGAAACATTTATCGAAGCGGACGCCGTGGTCGTGGCGATCGGCAATAAACCGGACAACAGCCTCTACGAACAGATCCGGTCCCTGGGAATTCCTTTGTACCAGATCGGGGACTGCCTGGAGCCCAGAAGCGCAAAAGCCGCCATTTCAGAAGCGGCGACCATAGGCAGAAGCATCTAATCTTATTTCGACGCTGCTGTTTTGGCCTGTTTGATCAGGTCATCGCCGTGCTGATCCAGGAAAAGGTCCAGGTCTTCTCTCCATTCCCTCATGAGATGAATCCCCTGCTTCTTCAAGACCCGGTTCTCCAGGATGCAATTGGCCGGTCTTTTAGCCTTCTTGCGACACTCCGACAAGGAGCAGGTGTCCAGGGAGACCTTCAACCCGAGCTTGTCCACGATGAACTGCGCATACTCCAGCCGGCTGCAGTACCCTTCTGCCGTGGCATGGTAGGTGCCTTTGCCGTCCGCGCGGATCAATTCCTGAATCTGCTGGGCCAGCCGATAAGACCAGGTGGGAGAACCATACTGATCCTCCACCATTTTGATCCTCTTGGTCTTTTTCTTTCCGTAAACGCTGTTCAGCAGGCTCTTGACAAAGTTGTCGCCCTCTGCACCGTAAAGCCATCCGCTCCGAATGATCATGTAATCCGGAGCGTTCTCTCTGACGGCGGTCTCGCTTTCCATTTTGCTGCGGCCGTAGGCGGAGAGGGGGTCCAGGGTGTCATCTTCAAAATAGGGCTGGGGGACCGCTTTCTCGCCGTTGAAGACCACATCGGATGAAAGCTGAATCACCTTGCAGTCATATCGCGCCGAGGCCTGCGCTATGTTTCTGGGACCCTCGATGTTCACCTTTCTCACCATGTAGGACTGCCTGGACTCTTCACACACATCCAGATCGGTGATGGCGGCGCAATTAAGCACGATCTCAGGGTGCAAGTGGTGCATTCGCTCAATGACCTTGTCCCAACTGACGATATCCAGTTCCTTCTTGTCAGGCGAAAGAATGTCATAGTGCTGGCTCAGCACCGTCTTGCAATCGCTGCCGAGCATGCCTTTGCTTCCTAAGAGCAAGATTTTCATTCTCACCTGGCCCCCTCATGCTCCTCAAAAACCCTTTTCGGGAAAAGTACTAAAGTTTATAATTTCTAACATTGCAAATTCAATAGGAATTTTATATACTGGCACAAATTCTGACGCAGAATACGGCCTGTCTTCCGCCACCGGTTCTAGCGCCATCTTGATTGAGTGAATCGACGGTGAACTGCGCTACCTGCACTCGAAAACAGCCATTTCTCCAAATCTTTCTCGCTGTTGCCTTGTGCTTTCTCCCCGACCTCCTGCACGCGCAAGAGATGGAATCCGTGAAATTCCAGAGGGGTCGGCCCAATCTTGACATCATCACCGGCATTAACCATCTCTACGATCTCGAATTCGAAGAGGCGGAGAAAATTTTTTCCAAAATTGTCTCGGAAAGACCGGACCACCCCGCCGGCCATTTCTACAGGGCCATGGTGATCTGGTCCCGGCTCTCGGTTGGCTTCTGGACCGCCCAGAACCTGGAGGAGTATGTGGCGAGGATCGACCAGACGATCCTTGTGGCTAGAAAAAGAATCGAAAAAAATGACAAGGACAGCCGGGCCTACTTTTACCTGGGAGGCGCTCTAGGGTTCAAGGGCCGGTTCGAACTCATGCGCCAGAACTGGTTTTCTTCCTACAATCTCGCTTACGACGCTATTGAGGCTTTGAAAACCTGCCAGAGGCTCGATCCGGACAACAAGGACGTCCTGCTGGGGCTGGGCATCTACGACTACTACACGGCGAAACTCTCCGGCGTCCTGAAGCTGCTCACCTACCTATTCCTACACAAGGGGAACAAAGACGAGGGGCTGCGAAAGCTTCACGAGGCCGCGAGCCAGGCGATTTATTCGAGGCTCGAAGCCAAAAGCATGCTGGTTCACATTTATCTCTATCTCGAAGAGGACTATGCCAAAGCCCTGCCCCTTGTTCAGTACCTGAGGACGACATTCACGAAGAACATGCGCTACCCCTTTTTTGAGGGGTTCATCTATATCCGGCTGGGCCAGGACTCCAAGTACCGGGACATGGTGGACCTGCTTCGAAGGGAGAGCCTGAAGAGGACAGGGAAGCCCGATTTCATCATCTGGCATAATCAGGCGCTCTATCTGGAGGCGACGTACCATCTTTTTCGGGGAGAAACCGAGCAGGCCAGAAGCAAACTCGACGCGATCCTTTCAAAAGCCGATCCCGTCCTGGATCCGGACATGATCGCCTTTCCCATTCTCAAGAAAGGAATGAGTTACGATCTGGAAGGAAAGAGAGACACGGCCCTGGGATACTATCAGCAGGTGCTCAAGATGGACAATGGTGCGGGCGCTCAATTCCTGGCGCAAAAATGCATTGACGCCGCTCCAAAGAAAGGAGATCCTTTCCTTGGGTACTAGATCCGCCATGAAAAGAGCGTTTTGGCTTGTGTTCATCCCCTGCCTTGTCGTGCCGCTCTCTGGGTGCATGCAGGTCGCCCTCAGAGCCTCCCCTTCCCTGTTCCCGAACCTTGCCGCCACGCTCTTTGAGGAATGCGACCCGGAACTGGCCAAAGCCTCGATTCCGCCGAACCTCAAGCTTCTGGAGGGGCTCCTCAAGAACGACCCAGAAAACAGGAAAATCCTGACCACCCTGTCCATGGGATTCTCCGGATATGCGCTCCTGTTCGTCGAGCCGGAGGATTCGGAGCGAGCTTCCGCTTTGTATCTCCGCGCCCTGGACTATGGGATCAGGGCCCTGGGCGACAAGGGGATCCCCCTGCGCCACAGGGAGGCCGGCCCTGAGCGCCTGAGGGCGGCCCTCCAGACCATGGAACAACCGGATCTCGAGGCCCTGTTCTGGACCACCCTGTCCTGGAACGCGTGGATCAATCTGAACCTGGACAAACCGAGCGCCCTGGCGCAATTGAGCGGCTCTGAAGCCTGTCTCAAGAGGATCCTCGATCTGAACGAACGCTTCTTCTACAGCGCCCCTCACATTCTGATGGGAGCGAGCCTTGCCGCCAGGCCTCCCCTGCTGGGAGGGAGTCCTGAAAGGGCCAGGCTTCATTTTGAGCAGGCCATGCGAGACAGCCACAGCGATTTCTTTTTGGCCCAGGTTTACTTTGCCAGGTATTATGCCGTGAGGGTTCAGGACAAGGAGTTATTTGAGCGCACCCTGGCCGAAGTGATCCAGGGGAATCCCGGCCGGCTCAAAGAGGTGTGTCTGATCAATCGGGTCATGCAGCGTCGGGCCCAGGAACTGGCCAAACAGGCTGACGACCTGTTCTTGTAGGAGGAGGCTTTGACAAAGCGAATGCCTATCGTGGTTTTCTGTTTCCTCATGTTGGGCCTGCCCGGGCTGTGTCTTGCCGCGGAGCCTCTCACCATCAAGTTTGCCACGGTCGCGCCGGAAGGCTCCACGTGGATGAACACGATGAAGGAACTGGAGAAGACGATCAGGGAAAAAACACAGGGCCAGATCGCTTTCCGCGTGTATGCCGGCGGTGTGGCCGGCGATGAGCTGGACGCGCTCAGAAAAATCCGGATCGGACAGCTCCAGTCTGCTGCCTTCTCCGGCGTGGGTTTTGGGCAGATTCTTCCTTCCGTGAGGGTGCTCGACCTGCCCTTCCTCTTCAGGAGCGACAAGGAAGTCGACCTGGTTCACAAGGAGCTGGAGGGATTCTTCGCAGAACAGTTCCGGCAGAAGGACTTCGAACTCCTGTCCTGGGCCGAAGTGGGGAACGTCCACCTTTTTTCCCAGCAGCCCATCGGCAAAGTAGCTGACCTGGCCAAGCTCAAGGTGTGGACGTGGACAGGCGATCCGATCGCCAAAGAAACCTTCTCCGCCATGGGCACCAACCCCATTCCCCTGGCCATCACCGATGTGACGACCGCCCTGAATACGGGCATGATCGACACCGTCTATGCGCCGCCTCTGGGCGCCATCGCCCTGCAGTGGAGCCTCTATGTCAAGACCATGACCACACTCCCTCTCGCCCATTCCACGGGTGCGGTGCTCATTTCAAAGAATTTTGCCCAGAAAATCCCGGCGGAGCATTTCAAAATCATCAAGGACGAGTTCCGCAGCTCCATGCAACGTCTGACGATCGAGCTCAGGAAGCAAACAGAGGAGTCCGTCGCTATCCTCGAAAAGGGAGGGATCAGGATTCTGCCCATGCCTCTGGATGCCGACCTGAGGGAGTTTTACAAGGTTCACGATCAGGTCGCCCAGGCTTTGACGGGCAAGCTCTACTCCAAAGATGTGCTGGACAAGGTGTATGACCTCCTGAAAAAGAACCGCTGATGAAAATCCTCGGCCGAATCGATACGGCCATCGCTCGCCTTGAGGGATGGCTTCTCATCCTCTTCCTGACCCTCATGGTCTTCCTCATCTTTCTCCAGGTCATCCTGAGAAGTCTTTTCATTTACGCTCACCTCGGGTGGGCCAACGACCTCATGGGACACATCGACTGGGCTGAACCTTTTGTGCGGCTTCTGGTGCTCTGGGTGACTTTCCTGGGCGCCTCGCTGGTCACCGGCGAGAACAAGCACATCAAGATCGATCTCCTCGCCCAGGTCATTCCCAAAGGGTGGCGGCCGTCGCTCGACGTCCTGCTGTCGCTTGCCGGCGCCGTGGTGACGGCTCTGATGTTCAAGGCGTCCCTGTTCTATGTCCAGACGGAGATGAGCTTCGGCGGGGTGCTCTTCCTGCAGCTTCCCAACTGGATCGGCCAGCTGATTCTGCCCGCGGGATTTCTGCTGATCTGTTTTCGTTTCGCGCTGAGAGCGCTCTCCACCGTCCTCGAAATGTTGGGGAGGACCGCTTCATGACCGTTGCGCTCATTCTCCTTCTGGTTTTTCTCTCCCTTTCCGGCCTCCCGATCTTCGCGGGCATCATGGCCGCTGCCATGCTGGGGCTCCACGCGAGCGGCGTGGATTTCTCGGCCATTGCCATAGAGATCTTCCGGCTCGCCAATGCGCCCGTGCTCCTCGCCGTTCCTCTTTTCACCTTTGCAGGATATCTTCTGAGCGAAGGCCACACGTCCACCCGTCTGGTGCGGTTTTCGAGAAGCCTTTTCGGTTGGCTCCCCGGAGGACTGGGGGTCGTGGCCTTGGTCTCCAGCTCCTTCTTCACCGCCATCACCGGTGCAACCGGAGTCACCATCATCGCCCTGGGCGGACTCCTTCTTCCTGCGCTGATCGCCGAGAAATACAAAGACTCCTTTTCCCTGGGTCTGGTCACTTCTTCAGGAAGCCTGGGCCTTCTCTTTCCGCCCAGCCTCCCCATCATCCTCTACGGCTTTGTTTCCGGCGTGAGCATCGAGAAGCTGTTCATGGCCGGCCTTCTTCCCGGAGTCGTGATTGTCGGGTCTTTGTGTCTCTATTCCGTCGTCATGGGGAGAAAATGGAAACTGGATACCCCGCCTTTCTCGGCCGGCGAATTCCTGCTCGCCCTCAAAGGGGCAGCCTGGGAGTTTCCGATCCCCTTTCTGATTCTGGCGGGCATCTATTCGGGCTTCTGCACGGCGACGGAAGCGGCGGCCCTGACCGTGGTCTATGTGCTGGTTCTCAAGACCGCGGTCTTCAGAGAACTGCGGCTTTTCAAGGACGTTCCCGGGATCATGCTGGCGAGCATGAAAATGGTGGGGGGGATCATGATCGTGCTCGGGGCTGCGCTGGGTTTCACGAACTACCTGGTCGATGCTTTTGTGCCCATGAGGATTTTCGAATTCATGAAAGGAATGATCGAGAGCAGGATCGCCTTTCTCCTGGTCCTGAACCTGTTTCTGCTCCTCGTGGGCTGCATGATGGATATCTTCAGCGCCATCCTGGTGGTGGTGCCTCTGATCATCCCTCTCGCCGAAAAATTCCAGGTGGACCCCGTGCACCTGGGGGTGATCTTCCTGGCCAACCTCGGGATCGGCTACAACACGCCCCCCATCGGGCTGAACCTCTTCATCGCGAGCACCCGTTTCGAGCGGCCTATTGTGGATCTCTACCGGGCCGCCGTGCCCTTCCTGATCGTGCTGCTTCTCACGCTCGCCGTGATTACCTACTGGCCCGCCCTGAGCCTTTGTCTCTTAAGGTTGATCGGATCCTAGTCCGGTTCCGCAGATCGCCCTCCGCAGTCGAAACACCTCTTGACGGAGCCGTCACTCCGGCGGAAGCCGGAGTCCAGTTCCATTTCAGGGGACTCCGGTGAAACACCCTGGATTCCGGTTTGCACCGGAATGACAGAAAACAGCTCTTTCACGCCCCGCGGTTGGAGCCTTGATTTGATTGCCTTGATTTCTCTCCCTCAAACACTATATTGTTTTTCAAGTTTGTGACCAGGAGGGATACGGATGCCGATTTACGAATTTCAGTGCAGGAAATGCGGAAACATTTTTGAGCAGCTCATGTTCCCCTCTGATCCTGAAGACATTGCCGTGTGTCCCACGTGCGGGGAAAACGATACGTGCAAACTGATGTCCTCCTTTTCGTGCAGCTCCTCTTCGGGATCGAGTGAGGGGGCAAGCGCAAGTTCACACTCCTGCGCCTCCCACGGCGGGTTTTCCTGAGGACACTGAAGGCAGCCGTGAGCTGCTCGGCGATCGAGATTATTTATGGAAAAAGAATCCACCAAGGGGAAAAATATGGGAATTTTGTGGCTCGTGCTCTTTGTTGTCGTGTGGGTGGCGCTTCAGGCCTACATTCTGCCCAAGCTCGGAGTTTCCACCTGACTGAGGGATGCTTGCCAGGTGGGCAATCAGAACAAAATCGAAACCATTCAGAAAAACAAAGCCGACTGAACGGGGCGTATCAGCGGACAGCAAAAGGGGGTACTGAATTGGCTTTGTGCCTTTGCCTCTCTGTCCCTTTGTCCCTCAGGCTGTCGGCTTCTGCCGACGGCGGTCACTCCAGCACTTCATTACTCCGGTTTCGTTACCCTTCCGCTCTTCGTTTTTCTTCGTCACGGATTTCGCGGCGCAGGAGTTTTCCCACCTTTGATTTGGGGAGCATGTCCCTGAACTCGATGTACTGGGGGATTTTGTAGGCCACAAGATTTTTGCGGCACCACTTGATCAGGTCATATCCGGTGATGCCCTTGATATCTTCCTTGAGAACCACGTAAGCCTTGATTCGCTCACCGACCTTTTCGTCCGGCACCCCGACCACACAGGCGCCCACAACCGCCGGGTGCTCCTGAAGCACGGCTTCGATCTCGGAAGCAGACACTCTGTAGCCCTTGTGCTTGATCGTGTCCACGGTGCGGTCCACAAAATAGATGTTTCCCTCATCGTCCATGGACATGACATCCGCTGTCCGGTACCACTTGCGACCTTCTATTTCTATAAAAGATTCAGCTGTTTCTTC
>JALOPA010000709.1:2603-3544 GCA_025454125.1 Thermodesulfobacteriota bacterium | reverse complement strand
AAACCTTCCAAAGGACCTTGGCGGTATCGGAAATCCTCGGCTTGAGTTTGTCCACCACGGGACTCGGCACCTCCGCCCTGTAAAGCTGCATGCCCCCGATTCCCAAAAAGGGGAGGATGGCGATGGAAAGAACGATGATTCCCATCCCCCCGAGCCAGCTGATGATGCTCCTCCACATGAGAATGCCCTTGGGAAGCTTCTCGATGTCGCTCAGGATGGAGGCGCCCGTGGTCGTGAAACCGGAGACGGCTTCAAAGTAGGCGTCCGTGAAGTTGTCGATCGATCCGGAGAAAAGAAAGGGGAGAGCGCCGACCGCCCCGGCAATGAACCATCCCAGGGTCACGATGGCCACACCATCCCTTTGGCTGAGGTGCGAGAGTTCTTCTCCTCTCGTGACCAGGAACAGGATCAAGCCTGCGCCGCAGCTGACTCCCATGGAAACGGCCAGATCCCAAGCGCTCGGCTCGTTGTAGATGAGCGAAACGAGAATGGCGAGACCCATGGTCAGGCCTACGAAGAAGACGAGAAGTCCGATGAGGCGTAAGACGCGTCGAAGGTGCATCAGAAAAAATCCAGCTTCACCGTGAGGAGTTTTTCCAGTTTCGGCACCACTTGCTGAAGCGCCAGAAGGATGAGGCGGTCCTTGGGCTTGATCACGCTGTCCCCGCGAGGAATGATGATCTCTTCTCCCCGCACGATCGCCCCCACCAGAGCCCCTTTGGGGAATTTCACCTGGGAAAGAGGGACATTCACAATGTCGGAGGTCTCCAGAGCTTCGGCCTCGATGGCTTCAGCATGTTCGCCTTTCAGAGGGGCCACGGAGATAATCCTCCCCCGGCGGATGAATTGGAGAATGGCCCGCACGGCCGAGAGCCTCGTGCTGACCACCGTGTCGATCCCGATCGCGGACACCAGAGGAATGTAGCTGAGTTTGTTGATCC
>JALOPA010000709.1:0-2598 GCA_025454125.1 Thermodesulfobacteriota bacterium | reverse complement strand
TTCGCTCCCAGCCCTTTGGCCAGCAGGGAAATGAGCACGTTGTTCTCCTCGTCTCCCGTCACCGCGACCATGAAATCCGCGTCCTTGATATTCTCTTCCAGAAGGAGATCTTTGTCCGTGCCGTCCCCGTGCAGAACAATGGCTTTCTTCAGCTTCTCGGACAGGGCCGTACACTTTTGCGCATCTTTTTCGATCACCTTGACGTTCATTTTCGTGCGCTCCAGGGCCAGGGCCAGGGCGCTTCCCGTCACTCCCCCGCCGACAATGATGACCCGGCCTCCTTCTTTCTCGCCTTCTCGAAAAAAGCCGAATTCGTAAGGTACGGCGTTGCCTTTGCCCACGAGGTAGACAAGGTCATTGGCTCGAATGGTATCTTCACCCCTGGGGATGAACACCTGCTCCCCGCGCACAATGGCTCCGACAAGAACTTTCCCTTCTGTTCCGCTGAAGGAAGAGAGCCGTCGATCCGCGAAGGGGGAACCCGGTTTGACGGTGATGCCGATCAGCTTGACTCGCCCCCCTTCGAAATCCACCACATCCGAGGCGCCCGGCACCATCATCAGGCTCCGGATCTGCTCGACCATGGCCGACACCGGATTGATGATCCGGTCCACCCCCAGGAAATCCTGGCTGAAAAGCTCTCTTTCTTCCAGGTACTCCGGACTTCGCACCCGGGCGACCTTGAGGATGTAGGGGTTGAGGTTTTTCGCGAGCAAACAGGCAAAGAGGTTGACCTCGTCACTGTCCGTCGCGGCAACCAGCATCTCGGCCTCCGTGATGCCCGAGGCCCTCAGCCTTTCCGGGCTTGTCCCGGAGCCCAGGATGGCCTGGACATCCAGGTTTTCCGTAATCCTTCGGATCTTCTCGGGGTCTTTGTCGATGAGAAAAACTTCCTGGTTTTCTTCGGAGAGTTTTTGGGAAATGTGATAGCCGACCTCGCCGGCTCCGATGATGATGATTTTCAAGCAGTCGCTCCCCTCTTCGGTTGGAAATGCGGCAGTCTCCCGGATACCTCTTCATCGGGTTCAGAGCTTACAGTTTTTACAGGAGCAGGGCCGCAAAGTCAACCGGCCGCGTCTCCGCTTTCTGCACGCCATCGGTCGGCTTGGCCTACCGGTTCGGCGGAATCCTGGCTCCGCAGAACTTGCAGGTGACCGTCTCGCTGCGCTGGCTGGAAGGCACGATCTGCTTCCTCTTGCATTCAGGGCACTTTCTCTTCAGGTTCAGGAGCATCGACGTCACCGTGGTGAAGATAACACTCATCGGGCCCTCCCTTCTGCTCGTCCAGAAAGAGCTGTGCAAAACGGGCAAGCTTGTTCGGTTCGGAAAGAGCGACCAGCAGATCCCCGGAGCGGACCACCGTGCCGGCCTCTGGGTTGGACACCATCTGCTCCCCCCTCCGGATGGCGAGCAGCGTAACCCCGTGCTTTTTCCGGATCTCAAGCTGGGCGATGGTTTTTCCTGCAATAGGAGAACCGTCGCCCACCCGAAACGTCGTGATGTCCACATTCGGAATTTGGCACTTCAGGTCTGAAAACGACAGCGAGTCCCTGGACAGGCTTCGGAACATGTCATAGCCGCCGGCACGGGCTTCGGCAATCAGCCTCTCGATCTCGTTCCTGGGGATCAGGTACCTGTCCAAAACCCGGCTGAAAATCTCGATCGATGTTTCGAACTCCTCGGGGATCACCTGATTCGACCCAAGCGCATAGAGGGACTCCATTTCCGTCACAAAGCGCGTGCGGACGATGAGGAAGACATTGGGATTCTCTTTTCTCACTGCGGCAGCGATCTTCCGGGTGGCCAGGGGATCCGATATCACCACCACAACCACCCTGGCCTTCTTAACCCCCACCTCCTCAAGAACCGCCTCCTGTGACGCATCTCCATAGGTGATCGGTTCCCCTTTTGCAGACTCCACTCTCACGGTCTGAGGATTCATCTCGACCACCAAATACGGGATGCCCGCAACTTTGGCGACGCGTGCTACATTTTTTCCGTTGAGCCCGAAGCCGACGATGATCAAATGGTCCCGAAGGATCCGATGCCGTTTTCTCTTGCCCGCGGAGATCGCTTTTGTGAAACCCCGTTTCAGCTTGGATGGGAAAGGCAGTTTCGCCACCCCGTCGGCAAATTTGGGCGCCAGGGCTATGGCAAAAGGCGTCGCCGCCATAGTCAGGACGGAAACATCCAAAAAGAGCTGGTACAATTCCTTTTCAAGCAAGTCCATGTCCGCACCGGTGAGAAAGAGGACGAAACTGAATTCGCCCACCTGGCACAGGGACAGGCCGCAGATCACACTTGTTCTCAGGGGGAAGCCGAGAAGACTGACCGTTGAAGAGGTAAGGATAAGCTTGAGGAGCATCACGGAAAGCGCGACCAGCGCGACCGTACCGGGTCTCTCCATCAAGAACTCCACGTCAAGAAGCATCCCGATAGAAACAAAGAACAGGCTTGTGAACACATGCCTAAAAGGGATGATGTTGCCGAGGGTCTCCCAGGTGAACTCGGTTTCTGAAATGATGAGACCCGCCAGAAAGGCGCCCAGGGCCAGAGACAATCCAAGGCTGTGGGTCAGGAAAGCCACTGCAAAACAGA
>JALOPA010000708.1 GCA_025454125.1 Thermodesulfobacteriota bacterium | reverse complement strand
TGGCAAAAAGTCCGAAAACGTCCTTTTCTGTCATTCCCGCCCGCCTGAGGCGGATAAACTCCAGCGGGAATCCAGTCTTTACAAGGGCTTCTGGACTCCCGCCTTCTCGGGAGTGACGGCAACCTCAGCAAGCCGGGGGAATGAATGCAAAGAGGCTCAACGGCAAGATGACAGGGGGCACTTTCTAAGACAAACGACTCAGCGAATACGACGACCGCTTACAGGGCCAAGGGCCAAGAGGCACGGATGATGGTTCCGCCGCCCTGCGTGGACTCCAGGCTGAAGGTTCCACCTGAAAGCTCCGCCCTTTCCCTCATGGTGGATAAACCAAACCCTTTAACGATTTCATCGGGCCGGAACCCCTGGCCGTTATCCTGAAGGGTCAGTTCCACCCTGTCCTGAGCTTTCTGGAGGTAGAGCTGAACCCGGCTTGCGTCACTGTGTTTTGCAGCATTGTTCAATGCTTCCTGCGAGATTCGAAAGATCACGATCTTCAGGGCTTCAGGCACCTGCTCTTCCGATATTCCGATCCGCTTTTCTACACAAATGTGGGAATAAGTTGCCTCGAATTCGCGACAAAGGAAACTGAGGGCCGACAGGATTCCCAGGTCGTCAAGGATGGAGGGACGCAGATCCGTCATGATCCGTCGCACTTCCCCTATGGTCTGAGCCAGGTTTGTGGCAAGATCCCGAAGGGATTCGTGGTTTCCGAGGCCTCTCTTCATATCCTCCGCGGTTTTCTCGATCTTGAACTTGAGGCCCGCAAGAGCGGAGGCGATGCTGTCATGAAGTTCTGCGGCGATCCTCCTTCTTTCTGTCTCCTGCGCGTTTAGAGACTGGGTAGCGAAGTGGCGAATCTCTCCTTCCCTGTTTTTCAGCTCCTCCTCCGCCCTTTTTTGGTCCGTTATATCGATGCCCATTTCCAGGATGAGGTCGGAACCCTCCGTATCCCTGAATGGGAAGTCATAAACGGAGTAAACCCGTCCGTCCGGGCCGTTCCACTCCCACTCATGGGGTGCACCGGTTTTAAGAACCGTATAGGTCTCGCAACCCTCGCAAGGCTCGTTGAGCCCGAAGAGGAATTCAAAGCAGCGCAGGCCCTGGGATTCGCCGAAGCGCTCCCGGAAGACGCGGTTGGCAAAATTCGCATGGTAATCCGGCGTCAGCAGAACCACGTAGGCCGGCAGCGTCTCCAGGACATCCAGGAACCGTTGTCGTTCAGCTCTCACGGCCTCCTGTGCGCGCATACGCTCCGTGACGTTTATCAGGCTCAGGACGAGTCCGCCGACGCTGCCGTCCGGGTCCATCACCGGCTGGAGGTTCCAGTCCCAATAAGTGACCCCGCGTTCGGGATGCTGTGCATATTCAAATGGTCTCGCATAAACAGAGTAGGGCTAGAATGTGTTGACGACCATCTTGAAAATTCGCTCGTTCTCCTCGTTTGGAAAAAGAGCAAAGTGGTTTTTCCCCGGATAGAAGTCAGGATCGTGTTCATCCACTTTGGCGTAGGCTCGGTTCACCCGAATGAAGTTGAAGTCCCGGTCCATGTAAGCCAGACAAATATCGACACTGGAGAATACCTTTTCGAGAAGCTCATTGGCCCTTGCCAGATCAGCCGTCCGCTCCTTCACTCTCATTTCCAATTCATCACGAGACCGGCGAACAGCCTCCATCAGCCTCGCCCCTCCCATCGCAATTGCGACCTGGTCCGCAACGGTCTTCATCAAGGAGAGTTCAACTTCTGTGAAGGCGGTTCTAGAGCTCGTACCGAAGGAGAGGGTGCCGATCACCCGGCCCACAGCAATAAGGGGATGGCAGGCATAGGCCTTGATCCCGAAGGATTTCACCAATTCGGTGCGGGGGTCCGGCGTCACAGGAATGTTCTCACACACAATTTGAGAAGCATCTCGATCGGCACAGCCCCACAAGGCCAGCCCGTAATCAAGCCATTCAATCTCCTTGGCCGACTGTTCAGGAATTCCTGCGTAAGCATTCAAATGCAAACGCTGAAGGTCATCGTCCACGAGGTAATTGAAGAAAGCATGGCAATCAAGATAGCTCATCACTTTCTTGCAAAGCTCGTCAACGATGCCCTGAGGATTCTGAGTCGACAAGAGTTTGCTCGCCGTCTCAGCCAATAGCTCGAATCTTTCCTTGCTCCTTTGTAGGGCCTCCTGTGCCTTCTTCTTTTCCGTTGTCACCCGAAAGTAGACGGATATACCGTATTCATGAGGATAGACCCTCACGTCATACCAGTTTTGGTAAGGCTCGACACCGAAGTAGGTCTCAAAAGCAGTTGCCTTCTTTTCCTTCACAGCCCAGGAGTATCTTTCTTCGAAAATAGATCCTCTCGCTTGGGGGAAAGCCTCGAAAAGGTTCCTTCCAAGGACGACTCCCCGCTTGCTTCCGAGAAGCTTTTCCGCCGCCTGATTGAAATCGGTCACCACCAGTTCGTTATTGAGTGTCATGAAACCATCGCTGATGCTGTTAAGAATGGTAGTGGTCCTTGCCTCGCTCTCGCGCAGTGCTAGCTCAGCCTTCCGGAGAGCCGTGATGTCCTGGATGGCCACCGCGCAGCCGGTAATCTTCCCGTCCGCAT
>JALOPA010000707.1 GCA_025454125.1 Thermodesulfobacteriota bacterium | reverse complement strand
GCCCCAGTACATGGCCAATCCTTTTGTGTACCCGGCTGCCGTGAAGTACCGGGACGGCACGGAAAGAATCATCATGAACCCTGAGGGATATGAACCGGCTCAGCTCCACAGGAATTTCACGGGAGTGCACCTGTGCCTGCCTGCCTGCCACGAAATGCATGCGGCGGTGATCCTCGGCGGCGGGAGATTGAAGAAAAAGGAAAGAGCCTATCCCATGAGCGTCATCGATCTTGCTCCCACGATCGCCCATCTCCTCGGTACGCCGATACCGAAGAACGCGGAAGGCAATGTTCTGAAGGAGTTCCTCCTGGGAGGCTGATGTGTCACGGATCCGGATGCAGGAGATCGCGGCAAAAGCCGGCGTGTCGCTCGCGACAGTGTCCAGGACGATCCATTCTCCCCATCTGGTGAAAATCAAAACGCGGGAACACATCCAGGAAGTGATGTCAGAGTACCATTACGTGTACAATGTCACGGCGAGCGACTTTTCCAAGAAACGGTCCAGTGTCATCGGAGTCATCATCCCCACGACCAAGGGCGCTATCTTTTCCAATTCCACCCAGATCATCCAGGAAAAGGCCCAGGAGAGAGGCTTTTCACTGATCATTGGTAACACGGGCTATGAAGGGGACGTGGAGTCGACCTTGCTGCGCCAGTTTCAGGAGCGGCGACTGGCAGGGATCATACTCACGGGATTCGCTATCGGGCAGGAGAGGGCCGTGAAGGAGGTGGTGCAGAGCGGCATCCCCTGCATCGTCATCTGGGAGACCCTGGAGGATACGTCGCTTAGTTTTGTAGGATTCAACAATTTCACAGCAGCCTATTCCATGACCGAGTACTTGATTCGGTTGAGGCATGAGCGCATCGGCCTGATTCTCGGTCCCTTTACCAAGGTGCGAAGGGCCAGAAGGCGGTTGGAAGGGTATCAGACAGCGCTCAAGGACCGTGGTTTGAGTTTTGATCCCCGCATCGTCATAGAGAAGCAGCCCACCCTCCAAGAGGGCAAGGAAGCGATGAAAAAGCTTCTTTCCATGCGGCACCCTCCCACGGCCGTGTTCGCGGCAAGCGACATGCTCGCGGTCGGCGCCCTGGCAGCAGCCCGGGAAAAGGGGTTACGAGTACCTGAGGACATCTCGGTTGCCGGCTTTGACGACATTGATTTTGCCGCTTTCTCCGACCCACCTCTCACCACAGTTCGGGTGCCGGCTTCTCGGATGGGAGAAATGGCGGTGGAGATGCTCATGGAGATGATTGAGGGAAATTCGAACGAACCCAAGCACATCACCCTGGATACGGAGCTCGTGATCCGAGAATCCTGCAAAGCAGTTGGGAGGGTTACGAGGTAATTCGAAGTCCAGATTCAAATAAAGGAGACGGATAAATGCAGGAAGTACTGTTGGATTATGGTGACGGCAAAATGAGAGTGGAGCTTCCGGATTCTGCGGTGGTCGTCCGCTACGGCAAAACATACACAGATCCTCCGGAGGTGGACCCCTACAGCGCGACGCGCAAGGCGCTTGAACAACCTCTTGGGTTCCCCCCGTTGCGAGAGCTCGGAGGACCCAACAAGAAAGTGGTCATCGGGTTCCCTGATCGGGTGAAGGGCGGTACGCACGCCAAATGCCACCGCAAGGTCGCCATCCCCATGGTGATCGAAGAGCTTCTCAAGGGGGGCACCAAGATCGAGAACATCAAGCTCCTGTGTGCGGCAGGATTGCATCGAAAGAACACCCTGGAGGATTGGTACTCCTACCTGGGCAAAGAGACGGTGGACAGGTTCTGGCCCGATCGGATCCTCAATCATGATACAGAGACGGACATCTTGAATTATGGGACCGACGAGATGGGAAACGTGGTTCAGTGCAGCAAGACCATGGCGGAAGCCGACCTCCCCATTGTGATCGGCCATGTCTCGGGCAACCCCTACGGCGGGTACAGCGGGGGGTACAAGATGATCGTGACAGGGCTGTCGGGATGGCGTTCGATCGGTTCGCACCATTCCCCGGGCACCATGCACCGAAAGGACTGGCTGGGCGCTTCCACGTCATCTCATCAGAGAAAGCAGTTCAAGTCCATTGGTCGAGGCATGGAAAAGGGAATGGGCAAGAAGTTCTTTGCCGTTGACGCCGTGGTCGGCCAGTTTTCGCAGGTGCTGGACGTGAAAGCCGGGAGCCTTGAAATGATTGAAGACGCCACGTGGCCCCTGGCGGACAAGCGCACCAACATCGCCCTTGATATGAAGGAGCCGGCAGACATCCTGGTGATCGGTCTGCCCCGCAATTTCCATTATGGACCGGGCATGGGAACCAATCCGATTCTCATGAGCCTCGCGATCGGCGGGCAACTGGCACGCTGCGGTTACGTGTTCCGCGAGGGAGGCGTCATCATCGCTGCTTCGATTTGCGACGGATGGTTCAACGAGAACTGGTTCCCCTCCTACCCGGAGACCTACGAGGCCCTTCAGGGATACTGCTATGCCGCGGATTTTCTTGCTTCTGAGGACGCAGAGAAGATCACGACCAAGACCGAGTACCTCTTCAAGTATTCCAACTATTACACCTATCACCCGTTTCATGCCATGTCCATGATCAGCGGTGGCA
>JALOPA010000035.1 GCA_025454125.1 Thermodesulfobacteriota bacterium | reverse complement strand
TTCGTCCGATCGCACAGCTCTATTCCGGCAGTGCTTTTGACCAATGGCACCCTGCTTCATCTGCCGGAGGTTCAAGAGGCCGCCTCTCACGCCCATATCATCAAGACTTCCCTGAGCGCTTGGGACCAGGCCTCTTTTGGGTGGATGAACCGGCCCCACCCGGAGCTTTCCTTCCATCAGGTGGTTGAAGGCCAGAAAGCCTTTCGCGCTCGCCACAAAGGACAGTTGTGGTTGGAGGTTTTTCTGGTTGCGGGCATGAACTCACTCCCTCCGGATGTCGCGAAGATCGCGGCTTTGGCCAAAGAGATCGGGCCGCACCGCATTCATCTCAATACCTCGGTACGGCCTCCCTCCAAGGACTTTGCAGTGCCCGTTTCCAAAGAACGCCTCGAGTCCCTGTGCTCTCTTTTTGCCCCTCAAGCGGAGGTGATTGCAGACTTTAAAGCGAAACAGAGAGTGGAGATGTACGCCGCGCAGGAAGAGATTTATTCCATGTTGCAGCGGCGACCGTGTACCGACCATGAGATTGCCGAGACCTTCAGCATGCATCCGAACGAGGTCTCCAAATATCTCGGAAAGCTCCTGAGGGATAAACGAATCCGGGCACAGGTGGCGAACTCTCTGCTCTATTATGTGGCCGACAGCGAAGATAGCCGTCTGCAGTAGCGTCCTTTGTCAACTCATTAGACCGGGCACAAGGGGCTGTCTGCGCTTGGCCTAGCGGTGGCAAACGGGACAAACAAGCGAAAAGCCAGACTCATGGGTTTTTCGCAATGCCGTGACCATGGATCCACCAAGAATTGAAAGGAGTCGAAATGAATTCGAAGACCAAGATTGGAATCATCATCTGCGACCGATACCGTCGCTGTGCGGGTGGGAAGTGTCTCCGAGCGATGAAGAACAAGGAAGGGGCTTTCAGCCTATACTTGGACACCGAAGTGGAGTTGGTCGGTTTTACGACTTGTGATGGCTGTCCCGGCGGCAACATAGAATATGCGGGCGAAGAAATGGTGAAGAACGGCGCGCAAGTGATTCACCTGGCCACCGGCATGGTCGTTGGCTATCCCCCCTGTCCCCATATCGATATCTTCAAAGCCTTTCTTGAAAAACGCTATGGGATCAGGGTCGTTGTGGGCACACATCCCATACCCAAGAAATATCTGGATCTGCACACCCGTCTTGGGACGTGGGAAAACTCAACGTGGAAGCCACTGATCGCACCGACCATGGCGGATGAAGCGACCCGGGCGAGTTACGATTAAGATGCCAACGGCGGGGGATAATATCGGGAAGGCCCGTCCCACGCAGACCAGCCGGCCTCCCAGAACAGCTCCTTGCAACTCTTCACGCTTCCGCCCCGGCCTTCTTCGGTTTTTTCCGCGGTGTCTCTCGGGTTCGCTCCCATTTCGGCCCAGAAGAGGTTCGCTCCGGCCATGGCTCCGAGAGTGCAAGGTTCGTGAGTACAGTTCCCGATGACCGTTCTGGGGACACCCAGCCGGGTGGCTGCGACGATTTGAGCCATTCGAAGTTCGCTGATCATCCCGAGCCTGGCCAGTTCCGTCCCCGGAATGGGAATTCGCCTTGCCGCGCCGCTGTAAGAGGGATTGAAGGAGCCTGTAAACAGCACCATTTCAGCAATCTCCTCGTCGCTGTGTTCTGGGCCTATGGGTTCAACGCAGGTTCCCACACCCAAACCGGCATCCAGGAAGTTGCGGATGCTTCGTTCTCGGGTTTTCGGCGAAATCGAGGTGTCTGTCCCCTCCCGCAGGCGCAAGGCATGGTAGACACCCTCATATCCTGCGTCTTTAACCTTTTGGGCGTTTGCGAGGGATTGGTCACCGATATTGGCGACAAGAGTGGTCTCCGGCCGAAGGCTGCGGCGAATTTCGCGGGACATCTCCAAGAAGAGCTCAAAGGGATAGGTGGCCGTGGTCATCACATAGACTGCATTGGCTCCATCCTTTTCGAACCGCTTTGCGAGATGGACGGCCTGTTCCACTGAGATCCGCGTTTCTTTCTTAAAGATTTTGTTCTTTTGTGCAAACGAACAGAAGGCACAGTTGCGCGAACAAGGGGCTAGGTTCAATGCGAACTGCGCGTGGATTTCCGCCTGGTTAGCGGTGAGTTCTTTGGAAATCCGGTTTGCTTCAGCCATCAGCAGATAGGAATCCGCTGAACCCGGAGGATAACTGAGCATCTGCACCAGTTCGTCTTTTGAAAAGGGCTCTCCCTTATGGGATTTTTTGATGATCTCTTCAATTCTCATCGGACACGCAGCGCCAAGGATGTGAAAGAAAACTTTTGTTCCGGAGATTTTTATAGGGTACTCGGTGCGGAAAGGCAAGGGACTTATCAAAAGAGATGAAGGACAGATGCCATGAAAATCATTGACGACCTTATTTCGACTCTCAATTTCGACGCCCCTGTCATAGACATCCGCCAGGGCGTTTTTCACACCGGGGTTCTCACAAGGTATTGCGGCCTTGCCGCAACCCTGCCTCGCGATGCGCTCAAGCAGGAAGGCCCTCTGGTGAAGGAGCCCGGGTTTCTGCTGGATAAACCCTCCAGGGATCTTGCTCTGATGGTTTACTCGGATAGCCTCCTCGAGGCAGCCATCGGCATGGCCACGATTAATTCGCTTCTTGAAGTGGACATTGAAGCCTGCACGGAGATCAACGCTGCAGAGGTTATTCTGGAGAAGGCAGAAGGGAAGAAAGTAGCCATTGTGGGGCATTTTCCCTTCCTTCCCAGAGTCCGGGAAAAGGCCAAGGCTCTCTGGGTGATTGAGAATAATCCGAGGGAAGGCGACTTCAATGAAACCGAGGCCGATCGCTTCATCCCCCAAGCGGACGTTGTGGCCCTTACAGGGACTTCATTGACCAACCACACCCTGCCCCATTTGCTTGAGCTTTGTAACCCCAAAGCCTTTATCATCATGCTGGGCGATACGGTCCCTCTTTCCCCTGTGCTCTTCGATTACGGCGTGCACGCTCTTTCAGGAACAAGAGTCATAGACGCGGATTTGGCCTTGCGATGCGTGAGCCAGGGGGCCAACTTCCGGCAAATCAAAGGGACGAAGAAACTCACCATGACAAAGCCATGAACTGGCCGTGGTGGTCTTTTCGATATGGTTCTCCCCTGATGCGGGAGAGAGCAAAAGCCTGCCCCGGCTGTGATCCCGGGACAGGAGGAAGGGTTTGATCAAGCCTGTTGGGACTTGGCTTCCAATTCCTCCATCCGCTTCTGAATGGCGGCGAGTTCTTGCTTCATGTATTCCGCCTCATCTCTCAGCATGCCCGCCTCGTCCTGCGGGTTCATGGGGTAAAACCCGTAAGCCGGGGCATATCCTCCGCCCCATGCAGGGAAAAAAGCCCGGCCCCGAAAGCCTCTTCCATACCCACGGCCCGTACCCAAGGCTGGACCAAGTCCTCTTCTCGCACCGCGGCCACGGCCCATACCCCGACCACAGCCGCGACCGTAACCAAACCCTCTGCCGTCGACCGGGCCGTAACCCGCACCGGCGGGGTTGCAGAATCCTCGCGCTCCTCCGGTCATAGGACCGGCACCCATGGGTCCTGTTCCATCAAATCCTGGCATAAGAAACACCTCCCTTTCTCTAAAATCCGCCGCGCCAACCTCGGCCACGTCGCCCTCTTCCTCGAGGGGGCATTTCGAAGTGACCTCCCTCGATTCGAAGGATCTTGCCCATAATGAGAGCGTCGGCCACGACGGCCCTCGCATCGGCCAGAATCCGGCCCAAGGTCTGGCGGGACACGTTCATCATGGCAGCAGCCGCTTCCTGGTCCAAACCCTGGTAATCCACGAGCCGGATCGCCTCCAGCCCTTCCACAGGAAGAACCGCTTCTTCTCTTCCCCATGGAGGCATCTGGTCCGGGACAAAAGCGGCAACCACCGGACGCCCTTGAACCCATCTCATCTTTCGCGGCCTGGGCATGGCCAACCTCCTATTATGAGCTTACGCTCATAATATAAAGCAGCAGGGACTACTGTCAAGAAATATTTTGAGCATATGACCATAAAGATGGTACACGGTACACGGTGCAAGGTTCACAAGCGCCTGGGAGTTAATCTTTCATTTCGACCACAGGGATACGTCTACGAAGAGATAGCCAAGACACTACACTGGCAGGTTGCTGAAAAACACCGGCTACGCAGGCTGCTCAAAAACGGCCAGATGCAAGGCACCGATCTTAGTGACGAGTAAATAGTAACGAGTGACGAGGAATTCCTGTTGCCCTATCTTGTCTTGTCACTTGTCACTCGTCACTTGTCACTCCTTTCAGAGGGATGAGGGTAACGCCGCAGATGGGCGTTTTTCAGCAGCCTGCTAGGTTATCAGGGTTCGATGTGGATCGTGGGGTATAGACCCTTTTGCGTGCCTATGGAGTAGGGTTGGATGATGTTGAAAGCGATGTTCTGGCCTTTCTGGGCGTGACCTTTGTTTTTCTTGCAGTCGAAATAGGCGCCGTTGGCTTCCAGAATGTGATCGATCCGGTGGCGGAAGCCTTCGACAAAGTTGGAGCCTGAGCCGGCAAAGTCCATCGACCCGATGCTGACCATGCGTTTTATTTCACCAAGCTTTGTGAGAGAGATGCTGTTGTCCTCAAGGTCTTTGGTCTTGGAGATATACCCCCACACGAGATGAGCGGGCGGGATGGAAACCGGCTCATGGAGATCAATGATGGTGTGCGGCATGATGATGCTCCCCTTCCCAACCATGAGCGGGGAGTCCGGTAGCCCGTGCACGAAAGAGTTGAACCCCACAAAGACCTTTTCTTCCAGACGGGCGTTGATCAGCTTGGCCCCGTGGGCCGTAATGTCGTTCCCCTCCAGGTGCGAATTGATGATGAAGCAGTTCTCCTGCGCATTGGCGCCCTTTCCCAGGATGGAGTTTTCGACGTAGGCCCGCTGGGCGACCAAGACATTTTCGCCGATGCGAGTTTTGGGCTTGATCAATGCGTAGCGGTTGACCGAGGCGCTCTTCGGCACGGCCGGCAGCGGAGCCAGGTGAACCACGTCGAACACTCGGCGGAACTCCTCCTTTCGGTCATTGAGGAAGTCCATGAACCGGCCCTGAGGCCGCTTGCCCGGTTGGACATGGATGTATTCTTCGAGGATGTCTTGGGGGAACTCATAGTGGAAATCAAAGGAGTTTTCCTGGTTGATTCATGCCAGAGCTCGCCCACCTGCACATAACTGAAGGGGCCAAGGATGCAGCCGTGAAGGGTGGTCAGGTCGGCCGTGGCAAAGGCCCCCAAAAAGCTGCCTTCCAGGGGAGATCCGTGGATGTTGGCGAAAGGACAGGATGCAGAGTTCTTGATCAGGAAAATCTCCGGGTTTTCAGGATCGTTGGATTTATTGTGGACCAGGGTTTTGATGAGCAGGCTGTCTGATATAAGAAAGCTCTCATCCTGGTCCATGGTCATTTTGATTCCGCGGTACTGAAAGCTCTCCCCTTTGGATTTGAGTTCGTCCCCCCGGATGTCGGATTTATAAAGGATCGATCCGTCCACCTGGCACTTGCCCAGAAAATAGCTGCCGGCGAGGTTGGAGCCGCTGAAATGGAAATGCAGGGGATGCTGGCCGGTAATCCCGTAAAAGGCGTAAAACTCGGACAGTTTTTTCAGCGGTATGCATGGTTTCAGAAAAGGACCCGCATCGAATTCCTGGCCTCTCAGGTTGATGTTGACACGCCGTATGATGCGCTCAATGAGCTTTTCGAGCTTCTGCATCGCGAATTGAACCTCCTTCGGATCTGTTTGCGCTAAGTCTTTGTCCCCTGGTGGTCGCCGTTATCCCGGTTGGCCCTACCACAAACGCCACACGATGCGGTCTCCCCGTTTCTCGCCCCTGGCCTTTTCCATGTGCCGTAGGACCGCAAACTCCCGCTCCAAGTCCTTTTGCGTCAGATTGGCCTTGAGCTCTCTGAGTAAGGCCTGTGGTTCTATGCCCCCGGTCTCTTTCAAAATCGAAAGGATCTCGGACTGAACCGACGTCAGCGTCGGGGCGCTCTCCGCGTGCTTTTCAAAGGACTTGGCGCTGTGCACAGCCCAGGGATCACACGCTTTCACTGGTGACAGGGCGTCCATGTAACAATCCTCGCAAAGCGTCCGGCCGAGATGGTGTTTTTCATCTCCCGGTTCGATGGTCGCCTGGCAGCGATCACACTCCATCTTCTACTCCTTATACTAGGTTGTTTTGTCTTGGGCTTCGGCACCCGCTTCTCAGTGGTTTGCTTGTAATGAAAGATCTGTTTCTTATAGCAACTTGAGAGAAAGCCGTCTACGGCTAACCCGTCCTCTCTCTTCACCAAGGCGAATTTACATGATTTTTTTCCGACCAAATTGTGATAAGAACATTCCAAAAAGATTCGCCCAATGAACCGGAATTCGTCCACCAAAACGATAGTTCTTTTCTTGGCGCTTATCGTTGGAGTCGTTAGCCTCTCCCTGGCTTCCAACCACCTGTGGGGAGGCAGCCCGGAGAAGCTGCCGGAGCCTAGGCCATGGGTCCTCCAAAAGGACATGACCGTTGGAGAGTTCGGTCAGGCTAATGATCTCCCAAACCCTGTGCTGAAGGAAATATTCGGGCTTCAAGCGAAATCGGATCTCCAACGAAAGCTGTCCGACTATGGGACCGCTGACCAGATCAAGTCTATGGCCACGAAAAGGCTGGCCCTCGCCGCTGAGCATGCATCCAAAAACTGGGTCAAGATACCGGCAAAGTTCGTCCTGTGGTTAACATTCCTCATCGTGCTTTTCATCCGTCTGAAAAAGCGCAGCATCCCTGAAACGTTGAGGAAAGGGCTCCTCTTCGTCTCGGTCTTGATCTTCGGCGTTATCATGGGTTCGGACCCCAGCCCTATGGGCACGGTAAAAGACGCGATCCACCTCTATGGGTCCGCCCGCGCGGTCTTCCCTCCCCGCATGATCGCTCTCAGCATTTTCTTATTAAGCGTCTTTCTCGTCAACAAGTACATCTGCGCATGGGGCTGTCAGGCGGGCGCTCTTCAGGATCTGATTTTCAGGCTCAACCGGACAGAGAAAGGAGCCGCCATCCTTGGCAAGCGATTCAAGCCGCCCTTTGTTCTGACCAACACGGTGCGTGTTCTTTTTCTCCTCACCTTTGCTTATGTTGCCTTTGCACAGGGTACGGACATTATCGAACCCATCGATCCTTTCAGAATCTACAAGCCGGCCTATATAGGGCTTGGCGCCGGAGCCTTCATCGCCGTCATGCTGATCGCGAGTTTGTTCACCTACAGACCATGGTGTCACTTCTTTTGCCCCTTCGGATTGGTCGGGTGGGTTGTGGAGAAGATCAGCCTGGTAAAAATCAGCGTCGACTACGAAACTTGCATCGCCTGCGGGAAGTGCGCTGACGCCTGTCCGTCTACGGTCATGGGAGCCATCTTGGGCAGAAACAAAAAAACGATTCCAGACTGTTTCGCCTGTTACACCTGTCGGGATATCTGCCCCACAGAATCCATTCGGTTTTCAAGCAGAAAACGGACCTTGCCTCCCCAGGGCCACTTCATGAAAAAGGGGCACAAACAAGTAGGGGGAGGCCCTTCCGATTGAGTTTTGTCGGAAATCGCCCTTCTGTCCGAAGGAAACAAGCCAAGGGAGGATAACGATGTTTAAGAAAATCGAAGTTTCTTTTCCTGGTGGTAAAAGAATAGACGCCAAAATTGGGGATTTCAACATCCACACGGATCAAACCTTAGCCAATGGGGGTGGGGAGACGGATCCTGAACCTTTCCAGCTCTTTCTGGCCTCGATTGCAACCTGCGCAGGGATCTATGCCCTGGAATTCTGCCAGGCCCGCGAAATCTCATCAGAGGGGATGGCATTGACGATGAGTTGTGAATGGGACGAGAAGCAACAGGGTATAAAGAAACTGCATATCGATCTCAAGGTGCCCCCCGGCTTTCCCGATCGATACAAGAAGGCGGTGACAAGGGTCATGGATCTTTGCAGCGTCAAGAAGCACATTATCCACCCGCCTGAATTCGTCATCACAGCAAGTTAACGCGGGCAATCGCTTTTATTCCTAGTGCCATTTCGGAGGAGGTCCATCATGCCGTATGAGAGCATCATCGTAGAACGAAAAGAACGTGTGGGAATCATCACCCTGAATCGCCCCCAGCAGTTCAACACCTTCAACACCGCCCTTGCGGATGAACTGTGCAAGGGGCTTCTGGAACTGGAGATGGACAAGGCCGTCCGTGTCATCGTTCTCAAGGGTGCCGGCAAGGCCTTCTGTACGGGTATCGATATCTCCGAGTTTCATGGCAAGACCCTTCAACAATACCGGGACTGGATCAGCCGGATGGAGCAGGCCCTTCACGTCATCGTCTCCATGAAAAAGCCGGTGATCGCCTCGGCGCACGGCTACGCTGTTGCCAATGGCGCAGGGCTCATCGCAGCCTGCGATCTCGCTGTTGTGGCGGAGGGGACCAAAATCGGCGCCACCGCCGTGAATGTGGGGCTCTTCTGCATGGGTCCTGCCGTTCCCATGTCCCGCTCTCTGAGCCGGAAGCGATGCCTGGAGATGGTGATGACCGGAGACCTGATCGACGCGCGAGAGGCGGAGCGATGGGGTCTGGTGAACAAGGTGGTGCCTCTGGAAAAGCTGGAAGAGGAGACCCTGGCGCTGGCGAAGAAGCTGGCAGAGAAAAGCCCTCTTGCGCTTCAAATGGGCAAGGAGGCTTTCTACGGCATGTCCGACCTGGAATATGGCAAGGCTCTTTCCTACACCAATGAGCTCTTTGCCGCTCTGTGCATGACGGAGGATGCCAAGGAAGGGGTGGACGCCTTTCTGAACAAACGAAAGCCTCAGTGGAAGGGGAAATAGGCGCAGCTCTAATTGACTGAACTTGATAAAAGGTCCCGTTCACCCTTCGATACCTCAGGACGAACAGATTGGGAAAGCCACAAGTGTTTGATTTTCCGTTCATGGTGAGGTATCGAACCACGAACGGAAAGGCGCGAGCGTCAACTTTGCATGATGGGCAGAAGGACGTGAAAGGTGGAACCGCGGTCCGGTTCGCTTTCCGCCTCGATCCTCCCGTTGTGGGCCTCCACAATGCTTTTCACGATGGCCAGGCCGAGACCTGTTCCTGAAATCATTCGGGTCTTGTCATCCTTCACCCGGTAGAAGCGTTCGAAGATTCTGGTTAGGTTTTCCTGGGAGATGCCGAATCCCGTATCTTTCACTGCAATGTGGACGTAGTCCTTTTCGGCGGAGGCGGATACACTCACCGTCCCGCCCTCGGGCGTGTACTTGATGGCGTTGGTCAGGAGGTTGGCGAAAACCTCCTCGATAGCCCTTTTGTTGGCCAGGATGGGAGGAAGTTCCGTAAGAGACTCCAGGTTCAGTTGAATGTTCTTGCCCTGGGCCCGGGTCTGGTGAAAAGCCACCTGCTCGCTGAGCAAAGCGGCAATCTGGAGTCTCTCCTTTTCGAGCGTGATCAACCCGGATTCTATTCTGGAAAGATCCAGGAGATCGGCCGCCAGATCTGAAAGACCTTTGATCTTTTCCGACACCCTGCCCAGGATCTCCTGCTGCTTCTCTGTGACATCTCCTGCCAAACGATCTTGAACGACTTTGACAAGCGCCAGGACCGAATTCATGGGGCTTTTGATCTCGTGGGCCACCATGGAAACGAAATCCGATTTGATTTTGTCCATCTTTTTCAGAGCGGTTATATCATGGACGACCGTCACGGTCCCCAGGTTCCGGTGAAGCCTGTCCCTGAAAGGCACACATCGCACCGCCAGAACAGTCTCCTTGTTTTCAGCGAGAGCCCCCTGATCAAACTCGTCCGTCAGTTCAGTGAACTGATCAGCAGGCATGGAGAGCGCTTCATCAATCAACTGGAGCAGTGTTTCGTTTTGGATCAGTTTATTGACTGGCAAGCCGATGGGGCTCTCCCCTCGATACCCCGTCAGCTTGAGAAACGCCGGGTTCGCCAGGGCCACCTGTTTCTCGCCATCTGTGGCCATGACCCCGTCTAAGAGGTGGTTGATCAGCGTGCCCATGCGCGATTTCTCGTGGGCGATATCCTCGAGGCTTCGGATGTACTCGATGGCCCGCCCGATCACCGTCCGCAAATCCTCCGGGGAAAAGGGCTTTGAAATAAAGTCAAAAGCCCCCTTTTTCATGGCCTCCACGGCGTGCTCCAGCGTGGCGTAGCCCGTGATCACGATGATAAGCGTATCGGGGTGCCGAGCCTTCACATGTTCGAGCAAATCAATCCCCCGTAAACCCGGCATCATCAAGTCCAGCAGGATGATGTCAAAATGCTCTTCCCCGATCTTTTTCAGCCCTGCGTAGCCGTTCTCCGCCAGCCCAACCTCGAACCCTGCTGCGTTAAGGATGCTGTTGCAGCCGTCTCGGATGCGTTTCTCGTCGTCCACAACCAGAACCCGGGTGCGATAGGCTGTTTTGGATTTTGTATCGTCTTTCATGTGTCAGTGGTCCTTTCGCCGTTCAAACCATCTGGTGGCAATGAGTGTTCAGGATCTTCTTCCGGAACGAAAAGAGGCAGTTCCACAACAAACGTGGTCCCCTGGGGACCCGTTTCCCTGACGGAAAGGCGGCCTCCGCTCTCCTGGATGATGCCGAGAGAAGTGCTCAACCCTAATCCTGTGCCCTTCCCCGGTTCTTTGGTGGTGAAAAAAGGGTCGAATATCTTCGGCAGGTTTTCTTCGGCGATGCCGCAACCGTTGTCCTTAACCTCCAGGTAGGCCAGCTTGTTCGGCTTGTCCCGGTAAGTCCGAAACGTCAACACGCCCTCTCCGCTCATGGCTGCACAGGCATTCAAGATGAGATTAATCAGCACCTGGGCAAGCTGGTTTTTGTCCGCGTGAACCATCATCATTTCTTCTGACAGCTCCTTGACGACCACGATGTTCCCGAAGAGCTTCTGGTCGCGGATGAGGTTCAGGCTCTGATGGACCAGATCATTGAGCGGGATGATTTCTCTAGTGGTTGTCGATCGTCTGCTGTAGGCGAGCAGGTTTTTCACAATGCCTTTGCATCGATTCACATCTTCCACGATGTATCCCAGGTGTTCCCGCATAGGATCATCCTTATCCATTTGCTCCAGAGCCATGCTCGCATAGAGAAGAATTCCCGTGAGGGGATTGTTGACTTCGTGGGCCACCCCTGCCGCCAACTGGCCCAGGGAAGCCATTTTCTCGGACTGGGAGAGTTGGGCCTGCGTTTCTTTCAGCGCTTTTTCTACGGCGAGTTTGTCCCTGAGGTCATTGTAAATCCCCATGGTGGCCACTTCCTTCTTTTGTTCGTAAATGATGGATGCCGTAACCTCCACAGGGATCACTTCCCCTTTGACATTCAGAATGTTGACCTTCGTGAGAGGGAGTTTGCCTTTTCCACCCCTCTTTCCCTTTCGCATCTCCCGCATAAGCTCTTTGGCCTTACCAGGAGGGTACAGATCAATCACACTTTTTTTCCCTTTCGCTTCTCTGATGGAAAATCCGAAGAGAGCTTCAGCCGCTCGATTCATGATCAGGATATTTCCGTCCAGATCCGCCGCAACAATCGCGCTCGCCGAACTCTGGATGACCTTTTCCAGGAATTCCCTGGTCTCTTCGAGCGTCCTCTCGAGGGTCTTGATCCTGGTCACGTCCCGGAGGCTCTCCATGACGTAGATGATTTTGCCGGCGTCGTCCTTGATGGGAGAGAAGACTCGGTCCTCCCATGCCTTTTCGCCCGTGCTGAGGGTAACCTCTCGGAGGATGGAATGTCCCTCGCCTATGGCCAGGACTCCAGGAAGGGGGCAAAGATACGCGGAACAGGGTTCTTTGGAATTGTAGAAGACCTCGTGACAAGTCTTGCCGACGATGTCCTTCATCGGGACACCGAATTTGTCCAAAAGCTTCTCATTGGCCGTGACAATGACCCTGTCCGGTCTCAGAATGAGGGTTGGAAAGGAAAGGGAGTCAAAGACCCTCAACCGCCAGTCCTGCTCCTCAACGGCCTTTTCCTTCATCGGCTCTCACCCGCGAGTCGCTGATTGTTTTAGAGTGGAAGCCCGGGGTATTTCAAACACCTCTGAAAGAGCGGCAACCGCTTCCTCTGATTTCCCCTCGGGCAGCACAATGTAAATGCAGGATCCAGAGCAAGCGGCAGCCGTCATCTTGACCCTCCTTGCAGCCAATCCCCTCACCGCAGCCTCCAGGATGCCGTAACGATCTCCGAAATGAGGGCCCTGGAAAAACACCATTTCCGCCGGCACGCCGGGCCGGACCGCCTTGTCCGTGCCTGCTAGGAACTCCTCCACACGGTCTTCGATAACTCTGGCCCACTGTGCCGTCACAACGAGGCAGACCTCCGAAGCTTGACCGCGACGCTGTGAGAAAACCAGGAGGAAATCCGCGCCTGCCTCCCCCAAACGGCAAAAGGCCTCCCCCAAGGACTCCATATCCTCGCTATGGACCGTCATCCTCAGCAGGGAAAGCCCCGCTATCCTCTGAAACCCATAGGTCTTGATCCGGGATTCCCGGTATGCAGCCTTTGTCTCCAAAGCATCATCCAAAAAGGGGAAGGGGCATCTGTTTGCAGTGAGATCAGGATGTCTCTACTCCAAGTTCGAAACATCCCTTCAGCGCGGCAATGGCCTGATCCAAATCGGTGTGGTCGGTGACGAACGTGATCGCGGACAAGGAAGAGCAGAAGCCGTGCAAAGGAATCCCCGCTCTGGCCAAAGTGGTGATTCCCAGGCCCAATATCTTCAAATCAAAGCAGTGCGGAAAAAGGGCCAGGAGATCCACCGCCGCGGAGAGCTCCACCCCTGTCCTGAGTTCAGGGTTGGGGTCCATCAGCGCTTTGATGTGTGCTCCGTCAGAAGCGGCCACACAGCAGGCGAACCGGATCTCTTCCTGCGTCTCCCCGCCGATGAACAGGTTCATGTTGACCCCTGCTTTAGCCAGTTCACCGAGCATACGAGAGAGGTGCTTTCCTGCATAAGACCGATCCGCGACCTCCATGAGGGCCAGGTTGCCGCTCACCCTCAACCCATCCATGGCGATCTTTTCCGTTGTGGAACAGTCCTTGTGCTCTACCACAGCTGCCTCTTAACGGGTGTAGTCTTTCACGATCTCCATCAGGCTGTCCAAGTCGATCGGCTTTGGAATAAACTCATCAGCCAGGGCGGTCTTTCCGTCCATGTGGGTGTAGTTGGTAGAGGTCACGGCCTCGCCCACTGCCGTCAGCAGGACGACGGTGATGTTCTTGTACTGAGGGTCGCCTTTCAGCTCTTTGCAGACCTGGTATCCGTTTTTGTTCGGCATCATCACATCCAGGATGATCAGCTGTGGCCTTTCCTCCCTGATCCTGTCCCAGGCCTGAATTCCGTCGTAGGCCTTGGCCACGCGATAGTTCTCGCTCGCGAGCTTCATGGAGATCGCTTCCACGAGATCTGGGTCATCGTCCACCACGAGGATGAGTTTCTTATCGTCCATTGATTTGCCTCCTTGTTTGATTTCGACCTTTGCCTCTTACTTCGCCGCTCCCCCTGCCGGCGAAAAGGAATTCAGCGACCGCGCAGCGGTCGCGCTCACACCCCCGGCCTAGGATGGAGTCCTGCCCTTTTCACGATCTCCGGCACCGTCTCTTCCCATTCGATCGCCATGATGTGGAAACCGGCCACGCCTTTCACCTCTTTGAGGCGCTGTATGGTCTCCACGCAAAGGCTAAGACCTTCTTCGGCCTGCTTGTCCTTGGGAACCCCGGCCATGCGCTTGATCATCTCGTCCGGCACACTCATGCCCGGCACTTTGTTCTTCATGTACTTGGCCATTCCGGCCGACTTGAAGGGAGTCACCCCGGCCAGGATGTGGATTTTCTCATGAAGACCCCGATCCCGCACCCCTTGCATCCATTTCTCGAACCTCGGGAGGTCATAGATGCACTGGGTCTGGATAAAATCCGCGCCGGCCTTGACTTTCTTGGCCAAACGGGCCACGCGCAGTTCAAAGGGGTCGGCAAAGGGGTTGGCGGCTGCGCCGATGAACATCTTGGGAGGGTTGAGAATCTCGTCTCCCCCCTGGAACTTTCCT
>JALOPA010000706.1 GCA_025454125.1 Thermodesulfobacteriota bacterium | reverse complement strand
ATCACTTTCATTCCGATCGCTCCCTAGGAGATAAAGATTTTGGGCTTGCCTGTGAGGTATTTTCCTTGTGATATGCAACTCCTAGACCATTGATTGAAGACTTGTCCCGGGAGCCGTAGGGCTTAGCGGTCGCTTCCTTTGCCCGCCCCTTTTGTGCTGGGAGTTTCTTCATCTTTTTCCGGTTATTTCAGTTGATTAGAGAAATGTGTTTCCCTTGCTGTTTTTCTCGCTTTATGTGCATTTCTTTCTCCTCATCCTGGTGTAAACGCCATGATCTGATTCTCCTTGGCTCCCAGAGGTGGATTTGACTATGTAAAACTGTTCCACTAGTTGGAAATGAACTTCTCACAAGTGGTAAGGCCTTACACTGTACTTCGGATAGATTTCAAAGGAATCCTGACCGATTTTGCTTTTCTTTCCAAAGGAATTATATTACTTTTCACATCGAAAGCCGTTACACAAACAGAAATTATTTCAGGAACAATTACAAGTTGGAGGGAAACCCATGTTTCGCAGTACTAGACTTGTCCTTTCTTTGATGGTGCTTTTCGTATTTGCTTTGTTCTATACCTGGATTGACCAGGCTGAAGCCAGGCGCATGGGAGGCGGCCGATCTTTCGGCAGCAGCCCCAGCTATCAGCGCAGCGCTCCGAGCCCGACCTCTCCGCAGAAGAGTCCGACCCAACCGGCTCAACCGGGGCAGGCTACGCCTGCGGCAGCCCCACGTCCCTTTGGCGGGATGCTCGGCGGCCTTCTCATGGGCGGGCTGATCGGTTCCCTGCTCTTCGGCGGCATGCACAGCTGGGGCGGTCCCGGTCTTCTCGATATCCTCCTTATCGGGGGGGCACTCTTTTTCGTCTACCGCTTTATCAAGGCCAGGCGACTGGCCACTCAGGAAGCAGGCCAAGCGGCCTTCAGCACCGGCCTTGGTTCCCAGGAAAGCTGGGGGTCTTCGGGTTCCGCGGGATATGGACCTGCTCAGGGAATGCCCCTGTCCGCGCATGCAGAGGAAGTGAAGATCCCCAAAGGGTTTGATCAGGACGATTTCATGAAAGGAGCCAAGGCTGTCTACACCAGGCTTCAGAGCTCATGGGACAAGAGGGACCTCGATGATATCCGACAGTTCACCTCAAAGGAAGTGTGGGCAGAGATCAGCCAGCAAGCTCAGGAAGATCCGACGCCCAGCAAGACGGACATTCTGAGGGTCAACGCCAGACTGCTTGAGGTAGCCGCCTCGAACAGCCGCACGGTCGCCTCGGTTATCTTCGACGTGAGACCCGGCCAAAGAGGTGCGCGAAATCTGGCACTTCAGCAAGGACGACAAAGACCCCAAATCCTTCTGGGTCCTCGAAGGCATTCAGCAGGTGGAATAGGAAGAGCGGCCTTCTGCGAGGACCTGCAATCTTGCCTTGCATGAACAGAAGCTTGCTTTATGGAAAAGAAGCGACCGAGCATCAAACCCGACTGCGCTGCCTGCGACCTGCCGACCATTGACAGAGCCTGCGTGACGGAGTCGGGAAAGAGCTCAAAAGGCTGTCCGACCTTCAGCCGCAAGAAGGTGCTGGAGGACTCGAACAAACAATATGAGACAGCCGAAACGCTGGAATTTGCCCGGCAGGCCTCCATTCAGGAGGCAGCGTGCTATGCCAACCGGCACCAGCGACCTTACGTGATGCAGCCCACGAAGACCCGCATCGTTGAAATCTGCGAGTTTGCCGAAAGAATGGGTTACAAGCGATTAGGGTTGGCTTTCTGCCTCGGCCTGGCCAAGGAGGCCTCTGTTGTGGAAAAGATCCTCAAGACCAACGGCTTCGAAGTCATCTCTGTGCTCTGTAAAGCAGGAAGAACGCCGAAGGAAGCCCTCGGGCTCAAAGAGGAAAACAAAATCTACCAGGGCAAGCCGGAATCCATGTGCAACCCCATTTACCAGGCCAAGCTTCTCAACCACGAAAAGACTGAGCTCAATATCCTTCTCGGCCTTTGCGTGGGGCACGATTCCCTGTTCTTCAAGTTCGCTGAGGCTCCCACAACCGTGCTGGCGGTGAAGGACCGCGTGACCGGCCACAACCCTCTTGCCGCCGTTTACCTGTCGGAGACCTATTATAGAAGACTGAAAACCCCTTAGCATCTTCTTGGTCGGCACGGAAGCCGGCCCTACGAGACGACCTGTTTTCAAGGTCTCAGTAGGGCGGGCCGCCGTGCCCCCCGGCCCTGGGCTCCGTCACTTTACTGTTCTGGCTATGGGCCTGCGTTAGATGTTACTCCCGTAATCATTTGCAGGCTGGAATTCTTTCCCCACTTGCCGTCTTCCACCAGGGAGCCCACGCCAGAACCACCCGTTTTACGGAAATGTTCTGCTTGGTTAGTTTCACCGTGATGGTCTGTATGGACTCTGCCGGCGACGCCGCGGCTGCCGCTTCGGCCTTAAATTCGGCTTCAAGATCGACCATCTGCTGCTGCAGCGCCTCGACATTTTCCTGCGCTCGTCCCACATCCTGACGTTCTTTGAGCACACGACCGGCCCCACGAGCCGCGGTGGTCGCCCTGCCCAGGGTAGCGGTGCTCACGGTTTTCCTCCCCAGAAATGCGGCGAGGATCGTTGCCCCTATGGAGATAACCGTCTGGACCCCCTGTTGCTTCACCTGTTCAGACTCCCGGGACACCGCCTGCTCTGCCCTCCGAATCCTTTCCTGGATCGCTGCGATTTTGGGCGCATATTTCTTGCGGAGTCCCTCGACAAGCTGATCGCGTTGCTCCCGGCTTGCCTGCTGCAGACGAATTCGGAACTCTCCTTCCGACTCGTCGGGTTTCGAAAAAACCTTGAGGCCCGGGCTGTGATAAGCTTCCAAAGATTGAGATCGGTACAGCCATGAAGCAAACTCCTTGCGCCATTCTTCATAGCTCTTCACCTTGGCCGCCGCGGCCGGAAGCTCGCCGAACTCCGCATCGGCTGCGGGCGCTGATTCGAGATCTCCCCCTATCAGTCCGGCATCTTCCCCTTCGTCCCAGTCGGCCGGAATGACCCCATCTCTCAAAGGAGTGAGCAGCCGGACGATCCTCAGGCGCTCAAACCCTTTTTTCGCATCAGAGAACCGGACTTCGGCTTCACCGAACAGCGCAGGCAGATACATCAGGGATCCTCCGGCGGGATGTTTTCCTCTCACAGGGACAAAGTGCTGAGGGATCCCCGGAGGGAGCGCAGGTTGGCGAATCTGCAGCATCCCCTCTTTTGGCGCAAGAGGCGTTGAAAGTGTTTTTTTCTCCTCGTGGGCCGCGGGCTCAGGACCTGCCGGTGACGGGGTTTGTTTACCGGGATCCATCAGCCGCTTGATCTGATTTCTGGTCAAAGGGCCGGCCAGGTAAGACAGGGCCCATCGGGTCTCGAAGATCTCAGGCCGGTCTTCATGAACGTTGTTCACCAGAAAAACGCGGTTTCCCAGTCCTGCAATAAGCCTGTCCAGATCACCCCTTGAGAACCCTTTTCCGCTGCCGGCCGCGGCCCCTTCGAGGCCTTCCAGAATTCGCTCCTTGTCTCTCTCGGTCTGGAGGCGGCCGATGAACCAGGTTCCCGCGTTCGACAGGCCCTTGTAGTCGAGATCCACGGGATTTTGGGTCGCAAGGACAAGACCGACGCCATACGCCCTAGCCTGTTTCAGCAGGGTGAGAAGGGGCTGCTTCGACGGCGGGTTGGCGACTGGAGGGAAATAACCGAAAATCTCATCCATGTAGACCATCGCCCGCAGGCTCGTCGTGCCGGGCAACCTGGTTGAGAAGCAAAGAGACGAAGAACATGCGCTCGTGATCGTTGAGATGGGCAATCGAGAAAATCGCGATCCGCGGTTTCCCTTCCGGCGTGTAAAGAAAACGGTGGATGTCGAAAGGCGCCCCCTCCATCCATGTTTGGAATCCGGGCGATGCGAGAAGGTTGTTGAGGCTCATGGCCAGTTCATAGCGTTCCTTGGAAGGATAAAAAGACTCGAGATCAAAAACACCGACCTTGGTCAAGGGCGGATTCTGAATGAGCCGGATCAGCCCAGGCATATCGAGTCCCTGTCCTTTGGCCCACACTGCGAAGAGGATGTTGGCAATGAGAATGTGTTCCTTGCTGCGAATCGGGTCCGCCTGGATTCCGAGCAGGCTGAGGAGGCTGGTCGTCGCATTCGCAAGGAACTCCTGAAGAAGTTCCGGATCTTCCACTCCCTGGGGTTTCGCAAAGGAGCTCAGGACCGAAACAGGCAGGCCTGAAGCGCTTCCCGGAGTGTAAATTGCGATGTCCACACCCTCGCGAAAGCGGCGGATCCTTTCCTTGTCCTGGCCCCAGTCGGCAAGCCCTTTCTGCCAAAGAGCGGCTTGCTGCTGCGCATATTCCTCCGGGGACATCCCTTTTCGCTGCGCTTCATCCGGGTTGATCCAAGGGGCGAAATTCTCAGGTTTCAAATCCGGGAAGGTGAGCATCAGGTTGCCGAGGTCTCCCTTAGGATCAATCACAATGGCGGGAATCCCGTCGATGGCCGCCTCCTCCAGGAGGCTGATGCACAGACCGGTTTTGCCGCTCCCCGTCATTCCCACGCAAACAGCATGGGTGACCAGGTCCTTGGAGTCATAGAGAAAGAGTTCTTCCTTGCCTTTTCTTGCCTTTAAATCGTAAAGGCGGCCAAGGTAGAAAACCCCCAACTTCTCAAAGCTCAGGCTCTTCTTTGTCCCCTTTTTCATAGCCGGCGCCTCCTTTTCGGGTGCAGGATCCTTTCCTATCCTTTTTTTGACTGAAAAGAAAGCCTCTCCCCATGTCGGCAATGCCAAGGGATCAGAATCTATGACCCCTGCAAGGGGAAAAGAACCCGTCCTAACCAAAAGCAAGGGCCGAACCTTTCGGCTCGACCCTCGTTGTCGCTTGCTCTGATAGACCGTCTTAGTGCACTTCTATTTTCTTTGTGCTCGACTCTTCGCTCTTGGGAAGGATGACCGTCAGAACCCCGTCCTTGTAGCTCGCCTCGACCTTGTCCGCATGGACTTCGCCGGGGAGCCTAAACGATCGGGAGAAAGACCCCAAGCGGGTCTCTTTCACGTAGTAGTTGGCCTCCTTCTCCTCTTTCGAAGACTCCTTCTTTCCGCTGATCGTAATCATTCCGTCTTCAAAGGTGACGGATATATCGTCCTTATTTAATCCGGGCAGGTCTGCAGTGACGTGGTAGTTGCCGTCCTTTTCAAAGAAATTGACGGCAGGCGTCCACTCTTCACCCACATCCCTCTTCCATTCAGGCCACAGGCGATCAAAGAACACATCGCCCATGCCTTCCATGCCATAAGGAGTCATCCAAGACGGTCTTCGAAACGCTCTGCTCAGTGATAGTGTCATGGCTTTATCCTCCTTT
>JALOPA010000705.1 GCA_025454125.1 Thermodesulfobacteriota bacterium | reverse complement strand
CCCTGGATCTGGAGATCGCCCTGGTGAACGAGGATGGGCGCCATGCCTGCGTGGGCAGGCCGTAGCTCCACACCGTCCTCCCTCTGATAATATTTTTTCACTGTGGCCTCGTTGTTGATGAGGGCCACCACCGTCTCTCCGTTTTCAGCGCCAGGCTGCTTGCGCACGATGATGAAATCTCCGTCCAGGATCCCGTCTTCCTGCATGGAATCCCCTTTGACCAGGAGAACAAAGTGATCTCCCTGCCCGACCATGGAAGGAGGGACTTCGATCACGTCCACGGTCTCCACGGCTTCGATGGGTTTTCCGGCCGCCACTCGGCCGAGGAGGGGAAACTCGAAGCGCCTGGTTTCCACAGGGCTGATCACTTCCAAGGCCCGCTTCAGGTTTTTCCGGTCAGGCAGGCGGACATAGCCTTTCCGCTCCAGGGTTTTGAGATAGGTGGTGACCGTGTTGTAAGAGGTAAAGCCGAAGTGGGAGCAGATTTCCTCGAAACTCGGGGGTCTGCTCCAGTCACGGACATATCCGGATATAAACTCCAGAAATTCTTTTTGTTTTTCCGTCAGTTTCATTTTCCCCCTCCCCGCCCAACAGCAGAACTTACAGTTTTAAGCAACTTTACTGTAAGTTTTTATGAAAGTCAAGGTGGAAGAAAATCATTTTCTTGGGGCGAGATGCAAAGGAGGCGACTGAAAAATGAATGTGGCTCGGGCCTCAAAAAGGCGGAAGGTATTGTTTGCAGGATTAACGGCGACTACGTTGTTCAGCCAAGAGCCACAGACTCGATCGCTCTTCCGTTAACTAACGTAGGTCCGGCGGGAAAAATTTTTCAGCTCAACCAGTTTCACTTGCCTGCGATGCTCGTCAATCTGGTTTTGCCTGTCAGCGGCATCTGCCAAAACCCTGTTGGCCAGCGACATGAGAATTGCCGCTTCGACCTTGTCAACGACTTCGGCCCATTCGTCTTTCGATCTTTTGGAATTCAATATGCGGGAGTCGTTTTCTTTACCGGGACCGTAAGCGTTCATTGTTCCTCTCTTTCATGAGCTCGATATGGAGATTCAGGTTCAGCTACTTCGCCAGACTTGCCCGCCTCTGGAGGGCTTGCCCGCCCGGGGCGGGATACTCTGCCGGGCGCGGACGCGAAGGAGAAAGGGGATTGTTGCAGGGCTAGGGAGGAAGGGCTTCAAGAGATCCAGAAAGATCTTGTTTGCAAGGCCCGGCAAGAAGGACTTCACTGTTGAGGCAGGAGCAGATGGTGCGATGGAGTTCTGCCAGGCTGAATGGCTTGGCTAAGAATCTGTCCGCTTCCCTCAAGATGAGTCGCCTTGTCGACTCAGAAAGCACGGAACCGGTCATAATGACGCCCCTTGTTTCAGGGCGTATTCCTCTTGTCCTTCTGAGCACGGTGATCCCGTCGACCCCGGGCATATTGAGATCGGTGATGACGAGATCAAAAGGCTTTTGATGAAGCAGATCGAGCGCCTCCTGACCGCTAAGTGCGGTGGTCACACTATGGCCCGCATCCTTCAGACAAAGGGATAAGACGCTAAGAATAAGGGGTTCATCATCTACGAGCAGTATTTCAAAAGACAGGCCGTTCGAAATGTCCTTTGCCTGTTTGCTGCGGCCAAAGCGCTGATACTCTGATTTCGGAAATGTCATGCCCTGCTCACTGGTTTCTCTAAAGCCAATCCAAAAAACGGATCTCATTCGTGGACCAATAGATCACCCTCCATTAGAGCAAAGGAGATGCCATACGATTTTTCATGTTAACTTATTGATATAATTGTATTTAAAAATAGCATGACAAAGAAGGGCCGAATCGAATGTAGGTTTATTCCTACATCAAGAGGAACCAATCGAAGGGAGAAACGTGTAACCTTGTTAAATGTCTTTGTTTTTGAGGTGAAGGGTTTCGCCTGCAAGGGCTGCCAACCTGCATGCGGGGGAAAAGAGCTTTAATCGGAGGGACCTCGGAATTTCTCAGGATTTATGTCGTGTTTTTTCAAAAGCTCATAGAGGTCAGCCCTATATTTTCCAGCGAGCTTGGCCGCTTGAGAGACGTTCCCTTCCGTGATCTCCATAAGGTGAATCAGATACTGTCTTTCGAACTCCGTCTTGGCGTCTTTGAAGGCCATAGGGCCGGTCGGACTCGACGCTTTGCCCTGGAGCACCAGGTCTTCAGAGATCACTTTCTTGTTCGTCATGGCCACAGCGCTCTCAACGCAGTTCTCCAGTTCACGGACATTGCCGGGCCAGTCATAGGCCATCAGTTTCTGGAAAGCCCCTTGTGAAAATCCGACGGTGTCCTTTTTCATCTTGTCCGCATATTTCCTGAAGAAGTGCCTGGCGAGCAACGGGATGTCTTCCTTTCTTTCCCGCAGGGGAGGCACCTTGAGGTGGATGACATGGACTCGGTAGAAAAGATCTTCGCGGAAGCGGCCCTGCTTCACCTCTTCTTCCAGGTTCTTGTTGGAGGCGGCCACAAGGCGGGTGTCGACCTTGACGGTGCGGGTGCTGCCCAGCGGGTAGAAGACCATTTCACTGAGAACCCGGAGCAGCTTGGCCTGCATGGTGAGGGGCATTTCCGATATCTCATCCA
>JALOPA010000704.1 GCA_025454125.1 Thermodesulfobacteriota bacterium | reverse complement strand
GCTCCAGGGTGTAGTGGATTCTCCTGGCCATGCCGCCCAGTTCCTTCTCCTTTTCTATGAGATGAACCGGGATGCCCTGCTCCGCAAGGCTCAGGGCCGCTGCCATGCCCGAGAGGCCGCCGCCGATCACCAGGGCCGATCGCTTGACTTTGTAGGAGACCTGGCTCAGGGGCTCCAGGAGAACAGCTCTGGCCACGGCCATGCGAATGAGATCTTTCGCTTTGTCGGAGGCACTCCTCTTGTCCCCCATGTGTACGAGGGAGCAGTGCTCCCGGATGTTGGCAAACTCAAAGAGATAGGGATTCAGCCCTGCTTCGCGAAGGGCGTCCTGAAACACGGGTTCGTGGGTCCGGGGGGTACAGGCTGCGACCACCACGCGATTGAGACCCTTTTCCCTGATCACCTTGGCCATGTGGGTCACGGAGTCGATGGAGCAGCTGAAGGTGCTCTCTTCGGCGTGCACCACTCCCATGAGCCCCCGGCTGTACTCCACCGCCTTTTTCACGTCCACGGTCTTGACGATGTTGGTACCGCAGTCACAAGCGAAAACGCCCACACGGGGAGGCTCCCCACGAACGTCCCGCTCCGGGGGATATTCCTTCTTCTCCACCAGGGATCCCCGGCGTTCGGTCAGGAGCTGCGACGCGAGGGAGGCCGCACCGCTCGCCATGGTGACGGAATCCGGAATGTCCATGGGCGCGTGAAACACGCCGCACTGATAAATCCCAGGCCGGGAGGTCTCCAGAGGCGAGAAGAGTGCGCTTTCGCAGAATCCGTACTCATTGACGGCAATGCCCAGTTTTTCTGCAAGTTCCCTGTTCGTTTCAGGGGACACGAGACCGATAGAAAGCACCACGAGATCAAAGGTGTCGTCTTGCAGCGAGGTCCCGCTCACCCGGTACCTGAGCTTGACACGGCCGGTCTCCTGCTCTTCTCCGATCACGGAGACTTTGCTCCACGTGAACCGGACGCCCGGCGTGCTTTTCGCTCTTTCATAGTATCGTTCAAAACCCTTGCCATAGGCGCGGATGTCGTTGTGAAACACGTGCGCTTCCAAGTCAGGGTCGTGTTCCTTGCTCAGCAGCACATGTTTGATCGCGTACATGCAGCAGACGGACGAGCAGTAGGGATGGCCTGCGCTCTTGTCCCGGGAACCGACGCATTGGATCCAGGCGATCTTCTTGGGGTGGCGGCCGTCCGAGGGCCGGCGAAGCTCTCCTCGGTTCGGCCCTGAGGCGCTGATCATGCGCTCGAATTCGAGACTGGTGACCACGTTGCGAAATCTTCCGTAGCCGTACTGGCTCTGAACCTTGGGAGAAAAGGCTTCAAAGCCCGGTGCCAGGATCAGGCTCCCCACCCTGAGTTCATGCAGCTTTTCCCCCTGGTGAAAATCGATGGCCTTGTTCTTACAGGTGGGCACGCAAATCTGGCAGATACCTCGTTTCAGGAAAAGGCAATGTTCCGGAGACACAAAGGAAACAGCAGGCACGGCCTGCGGAAAAGCCAGATGGATGCATTTCAGAGTCGACAGGTTTTCGTTGTAGGCATCCGGCACACGCACCGGACAGTATTCGGCGCAGGTTCCGCACCCGGTGCACTTTTCCGCGTCCACGTACCGGGGCCGTTGGATCAGGGTGACCTTGAAGTCCCCTGCCTCCCCTTCCACACGTTCGACTTCGGTGTCCGTGAGGATGTCGATGTTGGGGTCTGTAGCGGCTTCGATGAACTTGGGAGAAAGGATGCACATGGAACAATCGTTGGTGGGAAAGGTTTTGTCCAGCTGGGACATCTTGCCGCCGATGGCAGGCCCCTTTTCCACCAGGTAGACCTTGAAGCCGCCCTTGGCGGAATCCAGTGCAGCCTGGATTCCGCTCACGCCGGCTCCAACCACCATGATGGTTCCCACGCGATCAATGTCCGTCTTCATGGTTTGTCCTCAGGTTCACCACAGAGGCTCAGAGAGCACAGAGAAGAATTTTTGGGTCTGCCTTAAAAAACAAAACATCAAAATTTCTCCCCAACTGTTCTTGACCTTCAATCGGTATTTTTTTCAATGGAGGCCTCGTTTTGTCTGTCCCGGCTTGGGTCGGGACAGACAGAACGGGATTTCTCTGTGTCCTCTGTGCCTCTGTGGTGAATCAACTTTCTTCTCCCAGGGCCGCGAGGACCACCTCGGAGACATCCTTTATCTCCAGCACATCCGCCTTGTCCGACGTGACCACGCTGTCCTTGAAATTGAGGAGGCAGTAGGGACATGCCGTGGCCAGGATGTCGGCTCCCATGGCGACCGCCTGCTCCACCAGGATATCGGAGAAGCGCTGGCCTTTCACCGTTTCCATCCAGATTCTTCCTCCCCCGCCGCCGCAGCACAGGCTGTTCTCCCGGCACTCCACCTCATCCATGAGAGCGACGCCCGGGATGCTTCCCAGCACCCTTCGCGGTTCCTCATAGAGGCCGCTGTGCCGCCCCAGATAGCAGGGGTCATGGTAGACGATCTTTTTGTTGATGATCTTTTTGTAGGCGAGCTTGCCCTTGTCCAGAAGCGCGGCGAGGTATTGCGTCAGGTGATGGACCTTCACCTCGCCGTTCAGTTGAGCGTAATCTTCTT
>JALOPA010000703.1 GCA_025454125.1 Thermodesulfobacteriota bacterium | reverse complement strand
GACGTCAACGACGCACGCGTCGTTTTGCAGGCGGTTGCGGTCCACGATGGCGGTGAGGTTGTCGAGCTTCCACTTGGCGGCGGCCATGGCCGCTTCCCAGATAGAGCCTTCCTGAGTCTCGCCGTCACCGACAATGACCCAAACATGGTAATCCTTTTTCCGCAGCTTAGCGCTCAAGGCCATGCCCAGACCTGCAGACAGCCCGTGCCCGAGGGAGCCTGCGGTCATGTCAATGCCCGGGGTCTTTCTCATATCCGGGTGGCCCTGAAGAATGCTGTTCATGCGGCGAAGAGTGCCCAAGTGAGACTTGTCGAAATAACCGCGTTCCGCAAGGGCTGCATACCACACAGGGCAGGCGTGGCCTTTGGAGAGGATGAAACGGTCGCGGTCCGGCCACCCGGGATTCTTCGGATCCACGCGCATGATGCGGAAATAGAGGGCGGTCACGATGTCCGTGGCCGAAAGGGACCCGCCCGGGTGCCCCGCATTGGCGGTAGCGATCATCTCGATGATGTCACAGCGGATGGCGGCCGCCATTTGCTTGAGTTCGGAAATACTCATGGGGGTTTGTGATGTATCCAATCTAATCTCCTATCTCAAACCGAAAATCTTGCGTTCGATGAATTTCCAGGTCTCCAGGTAATCTCCTTTGGCCATGAGCCCGGCGATTTTGCCTCCGTCGATCTCCTCCAGCCTCTGCCAGATCCTGTTGGACATCCTGCTGTTCGCCTCAAAGGTGCCTTTGATATCCCATCGCGTCGGGGAGGTGTCGGAGGTCAGGTAGTCATTGTAACGGTACTTCTTCAGGTAGTAGAGGAACTCGACGTACTCAAGAAAATGCTTGGTGCCGCAGAAGTAATCCCAGTCCCACCGGCCGTCGTTGTCATTGATGTGGACATAGTACTTGAAAGGACTTTCCGCCAGATGCACCAGGGCCTCGGCAGGGTTTTCATTCCCGTAGGTGGAGTGGCCGAAGTCGAGGGTCACGCCCATCTCCTTCACCTGCATGTCATTGAGCAGACACAAGGCCTTTGCCGCGGTGTCCACAAAACAGCGGCCCCGGGTCTCGCTGGGCTTGTACTCGATGAAAAGAGGGATCTTCGGCTTGTAGGAACCCGCCTCGCCGAGGGTCTCGACCAGATGCTTCCACGCCTTGCCGTAGTCGTACTGGAAGGCGAACTCATACCCGTCGCCCAGAGGGCAGCAAGTCACTTTGGTCGCTCCGACGGAAGCCGCAAAATCCTTGGCCTCCTTGATGAAGCGGACGGCCTTGTTGCGGATTCCCTTCCGGAGGGATGTTAGTCCGCCGTTGCGGAACTCGGGTTCGGCCTTGACGTTTACGTTGACCGCTGCCACATGCAGTTTGTACTTCTTGAGCAAGGCTTTTGTCGCCTTTGCATCGTTGACCTCATAAGGATAGACGATCTCCACTCCGTCACACCCTTGGATCTCGCTCATGAGCTGAAACTTCTGCTCCACGGAGAGGGGTTCATTGTACTCGTGGAACCGGTCTTTGGTCCGGGACAAAAACCCGGTAATGATGGCCATTTTGAGCATGGTTTACTCCCTTTAAGAGATGGTTGCCGGCGTGCCGTTCTGCTTCCTTTTTCGCATCCAGTCCCGGATGGCGCCGAAAACACCGAGCTGACCCAGGATGAGCAGAACCGTCGCTACGATGAGAGCCAGAGAAACCGGCCGTGTGAAGAAGATGGAGAAATCCCCGCCTGAAGCTTTGAGCGCTCTCCTGAAATTGGTGTCCACGAGAGGCCCGAGAATGATCCCGAGAACCAGGGGCGCAGGAGGATATTTCCCCTTCTTGAAAATGAGCCCGATCAGGCCCGCAAAGAAAACCAGCACAATGTCAATGAAGCGCAGATCGAGCGAGAAAGAGCCGATGGCGCAGAGCACCGCGACAATGGGCATGAGAATCGCGTTTTTGATCTGGAGGATCCTTTGCATGGGCCGGGCGATGAGAACGCTCAGAATGAACATGAAGATCGTTGCCACCAGGAGCCAGGACACGGCCTGGTAGGTGAAGGCGGGGAACTCGAAACTCAGCATGGGCCCGGGACGCACCCCGTGGATCAGAAAGGCGCCGAGGAGCACCGCAGCAGGCGGGCTGCCTGGGATTCCCAGAGACAGGAGAGGAATGATCGCACCGCCGATGCACGAATTGTCCGCGGTCTCGGCGGCGATAAGCCCCTCGATGGATCCTTTGCCGTACTCCTCAGGGTGTTTGCTGGCTTTCTTTGCCACGCCATAGGACACCCAGGAAGCCACGTCTTCCCCAACTCCGGGAATGATCCCTATGCCCACACCCACGAGCCCTGCTCGGATGGCGACCCACCAGTGACGCAGGATCTCCATGATCTTGATTTTCGTTTTGTCCAGAACAGCGACGAGCACGTCCTGCTCCGACATGAGCGATTCGACGACCTGTGGAATGCCGAAAAAACCGATCATGATGGGGATAAAAGGCACACCGCCGATGAGCTCGGGACTCCCGAAGGTGAGCCTGTGCCAGGCCGTGAGTTCGTCCATGCCGATCATGCCGATGGTGAGCCCGAAGATGCCGGCGATCCACCCTTTCATGGGGAGGTCGGCGCCG
>JALOPA010000702.1 GCA_025454125.1 Thermodesulfobacteriota bacterium | reverse complement strand
GCATCGATCAGCAGAACTCCTTCTATGCTCACCCTCTTCCCTGCGATCCGGATGAGCCGTCGCCGCACCTCCTCCGGCAGGGAACTCGACCTCAACGCATCGAACCGCAACTGCACGGCAGTCGCAACTTTGTTCACATTCTGGCCTCCGGGCCCTGAAGAGCGAACAAAATCCAGTTTCAGTTCTGCCTCGCGAAGGGTAATGTCCTGCGTGATTCGAATCATCGCTTCTCCTCAGACGACAGATGCTCACTCAGCAGGTCCGTTGCTCAAGCGCGCTCATGCCCATACACCCGGCAAAAGGAATAAATCATGAGGACTGAGCAAAAGAAGAGGCTCCTGGGTCTGAAAATCTACTCAGTCCTCATGACTCATCACTCAGTCCTTTCCTCAGGCAATGCGGGTTTGACCATGAGGACGCTCTCCTTGCGTATGTGAACCGTGCCGGGTTTTGATCCCGGCCGCTTTGCCACGTACCGCGCCCGGGTGACCGAAACGGCGACCGTTCCCCCGCTTCTCGCTTTGCTGTGATAGGCGGCGCCCCCTTGAGGGTTTTGCGGTCAGGCTCCTGATCGGGTTTTGCCCTCAGGATCACGTGGCTGCCCGCCAGACCTCTGACATGGAACCACCAGTCCTGGGGTTTGGCCGCCTTCACGCTGAGATAATCGTTGTCTGCATCGGTCCGTCCGGCAAGCACCACCCAGTCGCCTGGAAGAAGGTATTCGAAAAAACGGGGGCTTCCTGTCTTATGCGGTTTTTGTTCTTCGGGCATAAGCGGTTCACCCGCCCCGAATGCCCTTCCAGCAACTCCTGGACGAAGAACTCTCTCCCGGTCCAAGGAAGGCGGAAAGGGATGACCGGTGGATGGAATGGAAAGTCAATCGGCTTTTTCTAAACCCCTGGGTTATCCTTAAGGGGTCTGCGCCTTGGAGGCCGGTAAGGGATGCGATACATCACATGAATGTCGTCGGTGTTGAAGTCATAGATCTCGTAGCGCTCTACGTTTTTTCCCTCCAAGGATTTGAACTCCGCAACCGCTCTGTCTTTAACGACCGTGATAACCTCTGTTTCCTCTGACTCATAGTCCTCGAAGTCATCGGCCGGCAGGCTGTAAACGACCATGAAGTAGCTGATCTCCTCTTTTCCCTGAACCTCGGGAATGCTCTCGATCAAGGTCTGATAGAAGACTCCCTCCTCCAGGTTATCTGCGATCAGCTTCGCTTCTCTCCGCGCCTTTAGGGAAACAACCTTGTCGGTCTTGGTCATGCATCCACCCCCTTGGGTTTGTCCAGAGTTCTCATGCGGGGATATTAAGTCAATTGATAGTGGGTGTCAACAGAAAGAACACCCTACATGTTGTAGCTCATTTCAAGCTACCCTTCGAGCCGGCAACCATCGATCCTGGGCAAGGCGCAGGCGGAATATCCTTGACTCGCGGTAAAATTAGGAGTTCCTTTATTAAGGAAGCTTTTTCCGGTCGGAGTGTCTCTTCTTTCTCATTATCTCTCACAAGGAGGGTGGCCATGGGAGAAGAAAAACTGGAAAAGCGTTTCGAGGACGTGGAAGTGAGATGCGACATCTGCCGGAAAACTTTTCCCCTGTCTGAGGAGGGGAAAAAGTGCCCAGAGTGCCAGATCGGCCGACTCTGGTTAATGGACAAAGCCGCCTAGAACTCTCTTCAGCATCGACGCCTTGACCTGGCCTGAACCTGGATCCGCCTTCTCCAAACTTAAGCCTCTTCTGACCGCGCTGTTGAACGATTTGTCCTCCTCTGTCAGGGATCGAGCGCTGAAACTCACTTCCCCCTGCCGGGCAAAGGACGCTTGCACAGCGTCCAGGGGGAGGTTTGTCCTGCAACCTGCCACATCCGTCCATTTTCTATTTGCCAAACCTTCCGAGTTCCGGTAAGTAAGCTAAACGGTCAGGCTGAAAGCAACGTTACAGACAGGGGCTTGTGGCCATGGGATTGAGTTCCATGTGGGGTAGATTTTCTTACGACCTTGCCATCGACCTTGGGACATCGAACACGCTCATCTACGTAAGAGGCAAGGGCATCGTGCTCAACGAACCTTCAGTGGTCGCCCTGAAAAGGGATGAAACCGGGTTCGACAAAGTCCTGGCTGTGGGCAAAGAAGCGAAGATGATGCTCGGCAGGACCCCTGAGCGCATCGACGCCGTGCGCCCCATGAAGGACGGCGTGATCGCGGACTTTGAGGTGACCCAGGAGATGCTCCGGCAGTTCATCCGCAAGGTTCACCGCCGCAGAACCCTGATCCGGCCCCGCATCATCATCTCTATTCCCATCGGCATCACCCCCGTTGAAAAAAAGGCCATTTACGAGTGCGCCAAGTCCGCAGGAGCGAGCGAGGTCTTTTTGATCGAAGAACCCATGGCCGCAGCCATCGGCGCCGGATTGCCGATCACCGAACCGACCGGCAACATGGTGGTGGACATCGGGGGCGGCACCACGGAAGTTGCGGTCATCTCCCTGGGAGGAATCGTCTACAGCAAATCCGTTCGAGTGGCGGGAGACAAGATCGATGAGGCCATTGTCCAGTACATCAACCGCAACTACAATTTCCTGGTCGGACTGAGCACCGCTGAGGTCATCAAGATGACCATCGGCAACGCTTATCCCGGAGAAAAAGTGGAAACCATGGACGTGAAGGGGAGGGACCTGGTGACAGGGACCCCCAAAATCCTGACCCTCGATTCCGACGAAGCGCGGGAAATGATCTCCGAGGAGCTGAACACCATCCTTCAGGCCGTCAGGAGCGCTCTCGAACAAATGCCCCCGGAACTGTCCGCAGACATTCTCGACAAAGGAATCGTGCTTACCGGGGGAGGCTCTTTGCTCAAGAACCTCGACGCGCTCTTGAGGGAGGAAACCAAGGTCCCCATCACGGTTTCGGAAAACCCTCTTTTTACGGTGGCTATGGGTGCAGGAAAGGCGCTGGACAATCTCTCCATCCTAAAAGAAGTTCTTGTCCGCTGAGTCTCTTCCGATCCCACGGCTCGTTCGTCCTGCCAAAAAGCTTCTTTCTTACTTTCCCCTTGACAGCAGAGCATTTCTTCTGAAATATTGGTTATTTGGCTGGATTCAATTGCCGGGTTCGCCGATCCCCGTGCGGGTTTTTCTCAATGTGAAGAGTG
>JALOPA010000701.1 GCA_025454125.1 Thermodesulfobacteriota bacterium | reverse complement strand
GATAGTTTCCGCTCGCCAGCTGCGCTTCGCTGATCTCCCCGAGGTAGCCGATGAGATGGGCGGCCAGCTCCTTGTAGAGGTAGTATCTCTGGGGCTTGATCTGGATCATCACCCCGGGCAGGTTGAAGAGATTGCCCTCCACGACGGCCAGCTCGTCCCGGGAGAGGTTCTTCTTGACGGGTACCGGCCTGAACGCGGCCTTCTGAGCTTCCCGGCCCAGCTTTTCTTCCAGCCCCTTGGGATCCAGCCCGATCAGAGCATGCAGGCTCCGGATGAGTTCCTCCCGGTCCGAGATCTCTTCAGGGATGACGTAGGCGTCGAAGGAAGGGCGGTTGTCGACGAGGAGTTCCCCGTTGCGGTCAAAGAGCATGCCGCGAAACGGCGCCACGTCCTGGAGACGGATCCGGTTGTTCTCGGATTGAACCCGGTAGGCGGGTCCCTGGAAGATCTGGAGGAACCACAGCCTCAACAGGAGCACGACGAACACGGCCACCACGAGGAAGGGCAGCTTGATCAGTCGCTTTCGCAACACCTCAACCGATGCCTGTTCAAACGCTTGGTTCCTCAACGGGACGGAGCCTCTTTCGACGAAGATAGGGCCGGATGCCGGTTACGCTGCCTCTTTGCTGTCTCCTGCGCTCCGGACCTGCACCGCTCTAAGAATAACAAAAATAAAAGGCGCGATCAAGCCGGTGAAAAAGGCGGAAGCGCCGAACCAGAAGAAAAGCGAGGCGGACAAGACCACCTCAAAAGCAAAGACGTCCAGAAGGCCGACCAGGACGAGTTCCTTGATCAGGACCACCAGACCCACCAGCAGGAACTGCCCCTGCACCGAGCGCAGGTCGAAGAACCGGGCGCCGAGTTCCAGGCACAGAAAGCTGATGACGTAGAGGAGAGCAAAAAGCCCCAGGAACCCCGCGGACAGGATGTCGATGAGCATGCCCTGGCCGAAGGCGAAGACGGCGGCCCCTGCGCTTCCTGAACCCATGAGGAGAAACGCGGTGATGACGACGACCAGGTCGATGTCAAAGAAGAGAGGAGCGAGGTCGTTCACCACCCCTCCTTTCAGAAGGATGTACATGAGGGAGAGAAACCAGGCCACCCCGTGGAGGACTACTTGGTTCTTTGAGACGGGCTTGATAGGGGATCCTCCTTGAGCAACACCAGCACTTCCTCCAGCCTTGAGAAATCCGCAGAGGGTTTCACCCTCACGTCCTTAAAGAACTCCCAGGGGGTGTCCGCAATCTCCGTCACCTCGCCCACAGGCAGCCCCTTCGGGAAAATCCGGTCCAATCCGGAGGTCACGATCTTGTCGCCCACGGCCACGTCCGCGGCCCTGGAGACGTAGTGAAGCCTGCACAACTGGGAAGGAAGCCCTTTCAGGATTCCCTTTTCCCTGGTGCGCTGGATGAGGCAGTCCACGGCGCTGTTCTGGTCGACGATCAGCAGGACCTTGGCGTAATGGGGGGAAACCGCCACGAGCCGTCCGACCACGCCCCGGGCGTCCACCACCGGCATGTTGAGCCTCAACCCGGCGCCGGTGCCCTTGTCGATGAAAACGGATTCGAACCAGCCGGTGGGGTCCCTGCCGATGACCTGTGCGGCCACCACGGGGGAGCGAAGGCTCTCCTTGAATTGAAGGAGTTCCCGCAGCCGGGCATGGGTGGAGGCCAGCTCCCGGTAGAGATCGTTCTGCATCCGCAGGTCGTCCACTTCCTCTTTCAGGCGGGTGTTCTCTTCCCTCAGGTCCACGAAGCTGAAGTATTTCAGCCAGACCCTCTCCACCGCCTCCGCGGACTTTCGGATGGCCTTCTGAATGGGTGCGGTGATCTCGATGACCGCCTGCTCCACGGGTGTCCAGGACCGCCTCTTGCCCGCGTTGAAGGAGATGAGAACGAGAGCGACAAAGACGAATAGGACCCAGATCCAGTACGCTCGGATTCGTTTCAAAGGGGGCAAGGCTCACCTCACTGCAACTTCTTTCAGGAGCGCCATGTCGTCCAGAGCCCTCCCGGAACCGAGCACCACCGCGGCCAGGGGGTCCTGCGTCACCGTGATGGGCAGTTTGGTTTCCTCTCTCAGCAGAACGTCCAGGTTCTTGAGGAGAGAGCCGCCGCCGGTGAGCACGATGCCCGTGTCCACGATGTCGGCGGAAAGCTCCGGAGGCGTCTGCTCCAAGGCGATGCGAACCGTCTCCACGATGGTCTCCACCTGCTCGGAGATGGCTTTTCGCACCTCGTCCGAATCGATGGTGAGGATTTTCGGAATCCCTGTGACCAGGTCTCTCCCTTTCACCTCGATCGTTTCCACCTGCTCGGTGGGATAGGCGTTGCCGATCGTGGTCTTGATGATTTCCGATGTGGCCAGGCCGATGAGAAGGTTGTACTTCCGCTTGATGTGCTGGAGGATCGCATCATCCATCTTGTCGCCGGCCATGCGGACGGACTTGCTGTACACGATGCCTGTTTTCCACCTGAGTGATGCCCGAAGGGACGCAGATGATGATCCGCGGCCGCACCAGGGTGCTCCGGTTGTGCACCTTTTCGATGAAGTGCCGCAGCATGGCTTCCGTGATCTCGAAATCCGCGATCACGCCGTCCTTCATGGGGCGGATGGCGACGATGTTGCCCGGGGTTCGGCCCAGCATCATTTTCGCCTCACGGCCTACCGCAAGCACCTTGCTCGAGCCCTTGCCGTCTTTGCGCACGGCGACGACGGAAGGCTCACTCAGAACAATGCCCTTGCCTTTCACGTAGACCAGGGTGTTGGCGGTTCCCAGGTCAATGGCCAGATCATTGGAGAACAGACCCAAGAGGGGATCCAGCAACATGGAGAAGCTCCTTTCAGGAGGTCGACAACGCTCCCTCTTCCGGAGAAAACAGTAGGACTTGACAAATGCTCAAATCTTGTTTATTAAAGTTCTCTTTTGAATTCAATGAAAAAACGGATACAATGACACTATGAAAAGAACGTATCAACCCAGCAATGTCCGAAGGGCGCGGACTCATGGATTCAGGGCAAGGATGAGTACGACCGGGGGCATCAAGGTCCTTAAACGAAGAAGGGCCAAAGGCCGAAAACGTCTGACGGTCTAACGGTGCCGTAACCTTCTGAAACGACCGAAGTTGTGGAATGCCTGCGTTTGCCTTTTCAAAAACAGAGAGGGTATTGGACCGCAAGGATTTTGTCAATCTAAATCGGTCCGGGAGAAGGCACAGAACACAGCATTTCACGGTCTTTGTCGCCAAGAACGGGCTCAGCCGCACGAGGCTGGGGATCACGGTCAGCAAGAAGGTCGGCGGTGCGGTCACCAGGAACCGGTTGAAGAGGTTTGTCCGCGAAGTCTTCCGGCTTCACAAGGGACTTTTTCCTGCAGGCTGCGACATCGTCGTTTCGGCAAGAGAAAGCGCCGGCAAACTGGATTTTCGGAAAGTGAAAGAGGAACTCCTTGAGCTTGTCTCGCATTCGACGCTACGTCTACACCCTTAGATATATTCCCATAGGAATGATTGTCGTTTACCAGAAACTCATCTCTCCTTTCCTCTTACCTTCCTGCCGTTTCTACCCGTCCTGCTCGGCCTATGCCCGACTTGCCTTCAAAGAGTACGGAATCATAAAGGGAGGCATTCTGTCCTTCATGAGGATTCTCAAATGCCACCCCTTGCACCCAGGAGGCTATGACCCTCTTCGTTAGCCGGGTCGGTCTCCGCCGCCTATGAGAAAAACCCTCTAGGGTCAAGGAGTCGTCATGGATAAGAAAACCATTCTGGCCTTCGTTTTGTCGCTCGTCGTTCTGATCGCCTGGTCCGTCCTCTTCGCGCCCAAGCCGACTGAGAAAAAAGAACCTCAGGGCAAAGAAGAGCCCTCCAAGTCTCAACCGGCCCAACCGGCGCCGACGGTCCAGAAGATGGAAAAGCCCGCGGAGCCGGCGGTCGTGGTGGCCGATGAAAAAGAAGTGACCGTGGACACCCCCCTTTACCGGGCCGTGTTTTCCACCAAAGGAGCGGCCATCAAGAGCTTCAAGCTCAAGAAATACCGCGTGACGGCCGAGCCGGATTCCCCTCTGGTGGAACTGGTTCACGGTCCGGCTCCTCTGGTCGCCATCCAATTGGATACGGGCGGGAAGAGCGAGCCGGCCCCCGTGATCTACCAGGTGACGGAGAAT
>JALOPA010000034.1 GCA_025454125.1 Thermodesulfobacteriota bacterium | reverse complement strand
CTCAAGGCTCTCGGCGACCTGGCCAGGCGGTGGAGAAGGCGGTTCAACGCCCCAGTGGTGGCTATTACCGGAAGCGGCGGAAAGACGACGACCAAGGAGATGACCTGCGCCATCCTGTCTCTGGAGGGGCTTACGTTGAAAAACGAAGGAAACTTCAACAACCTGATCGGGTTGCCCCTCAGCCTGTTCCGGCTGGACAAGACGCATCGTTACGTGGTTCTCGAAATGGGCATGAATCGACCCGGTGAAATCGGCCGGCTCACGGAGATCGCGGACCCGGACATCGGGCTCATCACCAATGTGGGGCACGCCCATATCGAGGGCGTGGGGAGCATCGAGGGAGTGGCGAGAGCCAAGGTGGAACTCCTCGATAAGATGGCGCCCCGGGCTTTGGCCATTCTGAACGGAGATGACCGAATCCTCATGCAGGCGGCAGCCGCTTTCCGCAAGAAGCCCGTCACTTTCGGGCAGGGTCTGCAGAACACGCTGCGGGCGGAGAAAATCCGAAACCTGGGCCGGGACGGATTCTCCTTCGACATCCAACACAAAGGCAAGCCCTTTTCCGTCAGACTGAGAGTTCCCGGGTTTCATAATGTGAGCAATGCCCTCGCAGCCGCGGCGATCGCTCTATCCCTGGACCTTTCCAGGGAACGCGTTCAAGAAGGGCTGAATCGATTTGAAGGAATCAAAGGGCGGTTCAAGGTGGTGCCTCTTCCGGACGGGAGCATCCTTATCGACGACACGTACAACTCGAACCCCTCTTCGCTTAGGCTGGCGCTGAAATCCATTAAGGCTATTGCACGCCAGGACAGAAAGGTGATCGTGGGGCTCGGGGAAATGCTGGAACTCGGAGATGAAACCGAATCGGGCCACTTGGAAGCAGGGGAAATGGTTGCAGAGACGGAGGCGGACTGGCTGGTGGCCCTGGGCGACCACGCGCCTGAGATGGTCCGGGGCGCGGTAAAAAAAGGTTTCCCCAGGCGAAAAGCGATCCGCGTCAAGGATTACAAGGAAATGGGAGCTGTCCTCTTGGAGATCATGAAACCGGGAGATCTGGTCTTTCTGAAGGCCTCCCGCAGGATGGGCCTCGAGCGGGTGGCAGAGAGGATCAAGAAGGGTGTGTGAGCGGAAGGGAAACCTCAGAGAGGATGAGAATCCATGCTCTATAAACTGATCTACTTCTTCCACACCGAGTTTTCGTGGCTGAACGTCTTTCGCTACATCACGTTCAGGACGATCCTGGCGACGCTCTGCGCGCTGGTCATTCTTTTTGCCTGCGGCGAATGGATGATCCGAAAACTCAGAGCCATGCAGGTGGGCCAGCACATCCGCGATGACGGGCCGGCCAACCACAAAGGCAAGGCCGGCACTCCCACCATGGGAGGCTGCCTCATCCTCCCGGTGGTCATGGCGACCATGCTCCTCTGGGGAGATCTCAACAACCTCTACGTGTGGCTGGTGCTCTTCGTGCTCTGCTCGTTTGGGGCCATCGGGTTTGCAGACGATTACCTGAAAACCGTGCGCAAGAACAGCAAGGGGCTGAGCGGAAAGGCGAAGTTCGCGTTTCAGGTTCTTGCGGCCTTGGTGGTGGCGGTGAGCCTTTACATTTCCCCGGGCTTTGACAGCGAGTTGAATCTCCCCTTTTTCAAGAACATCTCCCCAGACCTCGGGGTTTTTTACATCCTGGTGGTGGTGTTTGTCATTGTCGGCGCATCCAATGCCGTGAACCTCACGGACGGTCTCGACGGCCTTGCCATGGGACCTATCATTATCGCCTTTGCGAGCTACCTGGTCTTTTCCTATCTCTCAGGACACGCGAGGATCGCCAACTACCTGGGGATCCCTTACGTGGCCGGAACCGGGGAGCTCTCGATCCTGTGCGGCGCCGTGGTGGGCGCAGGGCTCGGCTTCCTGTGGTACAACGCGCATCCGGCCGACCTCTTCATGGGCGACGTGGGCTCCCTGCCGCTCGGAGCGGTGCTGGGAACGGTGGCGGTCATGACCAAGCAGGAGATTGTGCTCATCCTGGTGGGAGGGATTTTTGTGGTGGAAACCCTTTCGGTCATTTTCCAGGTCGCCTACTTCAAGATGACCGGGGGCAAGAGGATCTTTCGCATGGCCCCTCTGCACCACCACTTCGAGCTCAAGGGGTGGCCGGAATCCAAGGTGACGGTTCGCTTCTGGATCATTGCGATCGTGCTGGCCCTCCTGTCCTTCAGCACGTTGAAGCTGAGGTGAGGGAAAGAAGGTTCACGGTTCAGGGTGCACGGTGCACGGTAAAATCAATGGAATGGACGAATAAAAAGATCTTAGTCGTGGGGCTCGGGAAATCCGGGCTTTCCGTGGTTCGGTATCTGGTGCGGGAAGGAGCCCGAGTCACGGTGAGCGATAGGAAGGAGGAAGCGAAACTGTCTCCCGACACCCTCCGGGAAATGAAATTCCTGGGAGTGACGCTGGAGACAGGCGGGCACACCAAAGGCACCTTCCTCCGCGCGGATCGGATCATCGTGAGCCCAGGAGTGCCTCTGGACCTCCTGCCCCTCAAGGCTGCAAGAGAAAAGGGGATCCCCGTGACCGGGGAAATGGATCTGGCCGTGCAGATCATGAACACGCCGGTCGTGGCAATCACCGGCACCAACGGCAAGTCCACGGTCACGGCCTTCTTGGGAGAGCTCCTTCAAAATGCAGGGCACAAGGTGTTCGTGGGCGGGAACCTGGGCACCCCGCTCATCGAGTACGCGGCCTCGGGAGCGAGGGCGGATGTGGCGGTGGTGGAGGTGAGCAGTTTTCAGCTCGACACCCTGGAGGGCTTCAGTCCTCTGGTGGCCCTCCTGCTCAACCTCTCTCCGGACCATCTGGACCGCTATCCGAATTACGGGGCGTATGTGCAGTCCAAGCTGAAGATTTTCAAGAACCAGGGTGCGGGGGATTTCGCCGTCCTGAACGATGACGATGACATTCTGTCTTCCTTCTCGCCCCCCAAAGAGGTCTATGTTCTGCGCTACGGGCTGAAGAAGAAAGGCCTGCGACATGCTTTTGCAGAAGGAAAGGGAATCCGAGCCGGATTGCCGTGCAAGGAGAGCCATTTCTTCGACCTTCAGAAATGCCCTCTTCCGGGCAAGCACAACGTGGAAAACATGATGGCCGCAACCCTCGCGGGTCTGGCGATGAACGTGGAGCCCCCGGTGATCCAGAGCACCCTGGAGCGCTTTCAGGGGCTTCCCCATCGCCTGGAACATGTGGGACGGGTCCGGAAAGTGGATTTCTACAACGACTCCAAGGCGACCAATGTGGACGCGGCCCTCCGGTCGATCGCCAGCTTCGACCGTCCCATTGTCCTGATCGCCGGGGGACGCCACAAAGGGGGCGACTACGCGCCCCTGGTGAGGGTGGCCAAGGGAAGGGTGAAAAAGGCGTTTCTCATGGGCGAGTCCAAGCCGCTCCTGGCGGAAGCCTTTGAGGACAAGATTCCCTACGCCACGGCCGAGGACATGGAGGACGCGGTGAACAAGGCTTTTTCCGTTGCAAAACCCCACGACGTGGTTCTTCTGGCACCGGCCTGCTCCAGCTTTGACATGTTCACAGACTACGCTCACCGAGGCAGGGCCTTCAAGGAAGCGGTCGAAAGGCTGCAGCATGGATGAGGCAAAGAAGAAATTTTTCGAGTATGACTTCCTGCTCCTGGTGCCTACCCTGTTGCTGTTAGGGTTCGGGCTCGTGGCCATTTACAGCGCCAGTTCCTTTCTGGCCGAGCACCGGATGGGGGACAGCTACTACTTTCTCAAGCGGCAGGGCATGTTCTGCCTGATCGGCGTCTGTTTCATGATCTTTACGAAAAACATCCCGAGCACGGCTTATTCCCGCCTGGTCTACCCTCTCCTCGGCATCAGCCTCTTTCTCCTGCTGCTCCTTCTGGTGCCGGGAGTGGGGGCGAAGATCGGCGGCGCTTCCCGGTGGTTCCGGATCGCCGGGTTCTCCTTCCAGCCCTCGGAACTCGCCAAGCTGGCGCTCGCCTTCTACGTGGCCTACTCCATCTCCAAGAAAGGCCCGGTCATGAGTTCCTTTTCAAGCGGGCTGGTGCCCCATCTCCTGGTTGCCGGGGCTTTCATGGGGCTCATCCTGCTCCAGCCCGACCTGGGGACGACCATCATCATCGGCTGCTGGCTGGTGATTCTGCTCTTTGTGGGCGGCGTCAACGTGCTTCACCTGGTGGGCCTCATGCTGCTGGCTCTGCCGGCCGTCCTGTGGCTGGTTCACAAGGCGGACTACCGGCTCAAACGGTGGTGGGCTTTCCTGAATCCGTGGGACGACCCCCAGGGGCTCGGGTTTCAAATCATCCACTCCTTCCTGGCCATAGGCTCAGGAGGGGTTTTCGGCGTGGGCCTTGGAAACAGCAAGCAGAAACTGTTCTATCTCCCCGAGCCTCACACGGACTTCATCCTCTCCATCGTGGCGGAAGAGCTGGGTCTGGTGGGTCTCGCGGTGATCGTGATCCTTTTCGGCCTTCTGGTGGTAAGAGGGATCCAGGTGGCTCTGCGCGCATCGGATCTCTACAGCAGTTATCTGGCCTTAGGAATCACCTCTTTCCTAGGCCTTCAGGTCATCATCAACATGGGCGTGGTCATGGGGCTTTTGCCGACCAAGGGCCTGACGCTCCCCTTTATCAGTTACGGAGGGTCCTCGCTGGTGATCAGCCTCGTGAGCGTGGGCATTCTTCTGAACATCTCGTCAAGGAGATAGAGGCTCTGGAACAGAAGGCGAACCATACGATTCGGATGGTGGTGGCCGGAGGAGGCACAGGGGGCCATCTGTTTCCGGGAGTGGCCGTGGCCAAGGAGATGTGCAGGCGGTTTGAAGGAGCGGAGATCCTTTTTGTGACGGGCAAACGTAAGATGGAGTCCGAGGTGTTGAGCAAGGCGGGGTTTCGTCAGACCTCCATTGCCGTCGAGGGCATGAAAGGGAGAGGCCTGTTCAAAGGCGCTTGGGTCGCTCTGAAGCTCCCCTGGAGCGTTCTGCAATCCCTGTGGATCCTCCGGCAGTTCTCGCCCCACCTGGTGCTGGGGGTTGGCGGTTACTCGGCAGGCCCGGTGTGCCTCGCCGCCAGGGTGATGGGCGTCCCATCGGCGATCCATGAGCAGAATTCCTTTCCCGGCGTGACCAACCGGCTGCTCTGTCGGGTGGTGGACCGTGTGTTCATTTCCTTTGAAGGAAGCCGCAGGCATTTCGCAGGGGGCTCGATTCACCTCACGGGAAATCCGATTCGGGCCGAGTTCGTGACTTCAGAGACGCGTCCTTCCAGAAACGGCAAGCCCTTTACCGTGGCCGTGGTCGGAGGAAGCCAGGGCGCCAGGGCCATCAATGAAGCTTTTGTGGAGGCCATGACCCTGCTGAAAAAAAGGAACCGATCCTGCCGGGCCATCCACCAAACCGGTGAGCTCGATTACGAGAGAATCGCTGGTCTTTACAATGAAAGAGGGATCGAAGCGGAGGTGAGGCCTTTCATTCAGGACATGGCCGGGGTCTACAGGGACGCGGACCTGGTGGTGAGCAGGGCAGGGGCAGGGGCGGTCTTCGAGATGGCGGCTTTGGGGAAACCTTCGCTGCTGATTCCCTACCCTTTTGCGGCAAACAATCATCAGGAGACCAATGCCCGGTTTCTTGAGGAAGCAGGAGCAGCCGAGATGATCCTGCAAGAACACCTGAGCGGTGAGCTTCTTGCCGAGCGGCTGGCGAAACTCATGGAGGACAGGGCGTCTCTGGAAAAAATGGGGCAAGCGGCCAAGGCCGTTTCAAAACCGGATGCGGCTCAGAAAATCGCCGATCTGCTCCTGGAGATGGTTCGATCATGAAGATCTTCGGAAAGACAAAGCACATCCATTTCGTGGGGATCGGCGGCATCGGCATGAGCGGAATCGCCGAACTCCTCCTCAACCTCGGCTATGAGGTGAGCGGGTCGGATGTCAAAACGTCTCCGGTCACAACTCGCCTGGCCGGCCTGGGCGGGAAGATCTTCGAGGGCCACCACAGGGAGCACATCGAAGGGGCGGACGTGGTGGTGTATTCGTCTGCTGTGGCCACGGACAATCCCGAAGTCCTGGAGGCCAAGGAAAAGTACATCCCCGTGATCCCGAGAGCGGAGATGCTGGCCGAGCTCATGCGCCTCAAGTACGGCATTTCCGTTGCCGGGGCCCACGGGAAAACCACGACCACCTCCATGATCGCCTCGATCCTGACGTGCGGGAACCTGGACCCCACGGTGGTCATCGGCGGCAGGCTCGACATCTGGGGGGGCTCCAATGCAAAGCTCGGCCAGGGGGACATCCTGGTCGCCGAGTCCGACGAGAGCGACGGGTCTTTCATGATCCTTTCGCCCACCATCGCGGTGGTGACCAACATCGACTACGAGCACCTGGATCACTACGGGAGCATTGAGGCGATCCGCAAGGCCTTTGTGGATTTCATCAACAAGATCCCCTTTTACGGGTTGGCCGTGCTCTGTCTCGACAACGAGGAGATCCAGGGGGTCATTCCCCTGCTCAAGAAGAGGTACCTCACCTACGGCATGAGCTCCCAGGCGGACTTGAGGGCCAGGGACGTGGTCCGGGGAGAACTGGAGACCCGTTTTGAGGTCCTCCATCACGGCGCCTCCCTGGGGGAAGTGGTGGTGGGCAGGCCCGGCAATCACAATGTGCTCAACGCGCTCGCGGCCATCGGGGTGGGCCTTGAACTCGACCTGTCCATGGAGCACATCCGGAAGGGACTACGCCATCTGGGTGGGCTGGCGCGTCGTTTTCAGATCAAGGCGGACAAAAAGGGAATCCTGGTGCTGGACGACTACGGGCATCACCCCACAGAGATCGCCGCCACGCTCCTGACCGCCAAGGAGTGCTGGCCGGACCGAAGGCTGCTGGTGGCGTTTCAGCCCCACCGCTACACGAGGACCCACCTGCTCTACGACCGCTTCATGCGATGTTTCAACCAGGCCGATGTCCTGATCCTCGCTCCCCTCTATGGAGCCGGGGAGAAACCCATCGAAGGCGTGGACAGTCAGGCTCTGGGCCAGGGAATCAGGGACCATGGCCACAGAGACGTGGTGGTCTGTCGCGATCAGGCGGAAATCGTGAAGGTCCTTGCGGAGCGAGTCCAAAAGGGAGACGTGGTCATGACGCTGGGCGCAGGAGACATCTATCACGTGGGAGAGCGGCTGATCGAGAAGCTGGGGGAAAGATGAGGGGGGCTGGATTTTCAAAATTCATGGATGAAGACTTGGTGAGAAATCGTCACCCCGGTGAAAACCGGGGTCCAGAAATAGCGCTAGTGCCCAGAGATCCTGGATTCCGGCTTTCGCCGGAATGACGGAAAAGAGGACTTCACGAGCTCTGACGAAGTCGGCATGGATGAGAGGCAGAAAAAAGAATTGATCGGGATTCTGGACAAGGCGGTTCACTTCGATTGCCCCATGGGGCCGCACACCACGTTTCGGGTGGGAGGAAAGGTCGAAGCCTTGGGCGAGGTGAAGGACCTTAGCCGGCTGAAGGCGGTGCTTTCCTTTGCGAACAGGGAACACCTCTCCTGCCTGGTCGTGGGCAAGGGCAGCAACCTCCTGGTGAAAGACCAGGGCCTCAAAGGTATGGCGCTGCTGCTCAAGGGCGAGTTGGAGGGAGTTGAAGCGAAGGAGTGCACGATAGACGCCGGCGGCGGGCTCGGCCTTTTGGAGTTGGTGCGCTTCAGCCAGAAAAAGGGGCTGGCCGGCCTGGAATTCCTTGCCGGCATCCCGGGCACCGTGGGCGGGGCCGTGGTCATGAACGCCGGAGCGTGGGGGAAGAGCACCGGCGACGTGCTGACAGGAGTCGAGATCCTCACCGCGGACGGCCGGGAGGTCACTCTGAACCGTTCGGCCCTGGAGTTCGGTTACCGAAAGGCGGTGCTTCCCTCGGGCGCCGTGGTGGTGAAGGCCCGATTCAAGGGGACCCCCGATCGGCCGGAGGCCATAGCCGAAAGGGTTCATGAGTACATGGAGAGGCGAAAAGCCGGCCAGCCTCTGGAGTACCCGAGCGCGGGCTCCGTTTTCAAGAACCCTCCCAACGACTATGCGGGCAGGCTCATCGAGAGCGCCGGCCTCAAGGGGATGAGCGTCGGGGGTGCCATGATCTCCGACAAACACGCCAATGTGATCGTGAACGTGGGAGGAGCCAGTGCGGAGGACATCCTCACGCTCATGGAAACCGCCCGCCAGCGGGTTAAAGAGCAAACCGGAATTGAGCTGGAACCGGAAATCAAGGTGGTCGGAGATTGAAGGGTTTGTACTTTGAAATGAAACACTAACCATAGAGAATTCATGAAGCGGAACACTGTCCTCAAAAAACAGCACGTGAAGCGGAAGAACGGGGGCCGGTACTCGGAACTCTGGAGAAAGACCTGTTCCGTGGGATCGTGGTGCCTGAAGATTTCGGCGCTTCTCGCGGGCTTGGGGGGGATCAGCGTTCTCTTCGTGGTTCTTTACGGCTATCTCCTGACCTCCCCCTACATCCGCCTGGAACAACTGGAGATCGTGGGCGTAGACGAGGCCATGAGCAAAGAGCTCGAAGAAATGTCCGGCTTGAACTTCGAGCTCACCCTTTTGGCCATCAACGTGGACGAGGTGCAGAAGAGGCTCGAAAAGCACCCTTGGGTCAGGACCGCGGAAGTGGAGAAACAGTTTCCCCACGGCCTGCTGATCCGCGTGGAAAAGGAGGAACCCAGGGCGCTCGTGTCGGCGGGCAAGCTCTACTACATGAACCGGGCCGGAAAGGTGTTCAAAGAGGTGGGTCCGAAAGAGGCTGTGGACTTTCCGATCATCACGGGGATCTCGTCGGACGAACTGGACCGGCAGAGGCAGGTGGAGTTCTCCATGCAGGTCCTTCAGTTCCTGGAGTCCCAGGGCGATCCCTGGTCCCTGAAGAATCTTTCCGAAATCCACGTGAAGAAGGAC
>JALOPA010000700.1 GCA_025454125.1 Thermodesulfobacteriota bacterium | reverse complement strand
CGTGAAGACCGACCCCAACATCGACCAGGTGCTGACCCAGATACGCAAGAGCCAGGCCGATTCCAAGCTGCCCCAGGAAGTCCGCAATTACGGTGTCACGGTGAAGAAGTCAACGTCATCCCCCTTGATGCTGGTGAGCCTCGTCTCCCCCAACGGGACCTATGACGCGACTTTCCTTGCCAACTACGCGTACATCAACCTGAATGACCAGATCACGCGTGTGCCCGGGATCGCGAGCGTCACCGTCTTCGGCGCAGGCCAGTACGCCATTCGCATGTGGGTGAAGCCCGACCAGCTGGCAAAGCTCGCGATCACGATCCCGGAGATCATCGATGCGATCCAGCAGCAGAACACGGTTAACCCTGCAGGACAGATCGGCGAGCCGGCGCCTCCGGGCCAGGAGTTCACTTATGCGATCAGGGCCCAGGGGAGGTTGGAGACGGAGCAGGAGTTCGAAAAGATCGTGCTCCGCGCCAGCCCTGACGGGTCACTGGTACGGCTCTCAGACGTGGCCAGGATTGAACTAGGGTCCCAGATTTACTCCATGGCCGGCCGCTTGAACGGGAAACCGTCGGCCGTCCTGGCGCTCTACCAGCTCCCGGGGACGAACGCAATCCAGGCGGTTGATGGCGTTAAGAAACTCATGGAACAAGCGAAGCAGACTTTTCCGCCGGACCTGGAGTACAAGGTCTCACTGGACACTACCTTCGCCGTGCGCGAAGGAATCAAAGAGGTTCTGAAAACTCTTTACGAGGCCATGTTTCTGGTGATTATCGTCGTCTTCATCTTCCTTCAGGGTTTCCGGGCGACGCTCATCCCGGCTCTGGCCGTTCCTGTGTCCCTCATCGCCACCTTTGCGTTTTTCCCACTGGTCGGTTTTTCCATAAACACCATTGCGCTCATGGGCCTGGTGCTGGCCATAGGCTTAGTCGTGGATGACGCCATCGTGGTGGTGGAGGCCGTGGAGCACCACATTGAGAAGGGCCTGTCGCCAAAAGAAGCCACCCAGAAAGCGATGGAGGAGGTTTCAGGCCCTGTGGTCGCCATCGCCCTCGTGCTTTCGGCCGTGTTTCTCCCGAGCATCTTCATCCCCGGGATCACCGGCCGGCTCTTTTCACAGTTCGCCGTCACCATCGCCATTTCGGTTCTCATTTCCGCCTTTAACGCGCTGACTCTGAGTCCGGCGCTGGCGGCCATGATCCTCAAGCCCAAGAAAAAGGGGCGGGGGGGCCCCCTGACCAAATTCTACGGATGGTTCAACAGGGTATTTGGAACCGCGACGAACGGTTATGTGCGCGTGTGCGGTGCCGCAATCCGCAAACTGTCCATCAGTCTCCTCTTGCTTGTTGTAATGTCCGTTGGTACGGGCTTGATCGGCGGCAAGGTGCCGGGCGGATTCCTTCCTGAGGAAGACCAGGGATACATGTACGCAGGAGTGCAACTCCCGGACGCCGCTTCCCTTCAGCGGACAGAGGCAGTCATGCGCCAGCTCGAAGAGATCGTTATGAAAACGCCGGGGGTCGAATTTTGCACGGCGGTATCCGGATATAGCATGTTGAGCGGAATTACCAACACCTACAGCGGGTTTTTCTTCATCACCCTCAAACCATGGGAAGAAAGGAAGGCGCCGGAGGAAAAGTATGAAGCCATCATGGCCCACATCAACCGGGAATTTGGGAAACTCCCGCAGGGGGTGGCGTTCGCTTTTTCTCCGCCGGCCATCCCCGGCATCGGGACTGCAGGCGGCGTGACCATGGTGGTCGAGGACCGGGCAGGCAAGGACATCGCCTTTCTGTGGGAGAACACCCAGAAATTCCTGGCCGAGGCGCGCAACCGGCCTGAACTGGCCCGCGTCACCACGACCTTCATTCCCACGGTGCCCCAGGTCTTCGTGGATGTGGACCGTGACAAGGTGCTGAAACAAGGGGTGCAACTGAGCGACGTGTATCGAACCCTGCAGACCTTCATGGGCGCTTACTTTGTCAACTACTTCAACCGGTTCGGCCGGCAGTGGCAGGTTTACGTGCAGGCTGAGGGCGAGTACCGGGTTCAGGCGCAGCAGCTTGGGCAGTTCTACGTGCGCAACAGCAAGGGAGAGATGGTGCCTCTCTCGGCCGTGACGAAGTTCGAGCAGCGTTCAGGTCCCGAGTTCACCATGCGGTACAACCTCTACCGCTCGGTTCAGATCAACGCCTCGACAAACCCGGGCTATAGCTCGCTCCAGGCCATGAAGGCGCTCGAAGAGGTCTTCAGTCAGGTCATGCCACAGGAGATGGGTTATGACTACATCGGCATGTCCTTCCAGGAGAAAAAAGCCAGTGAGGGCGTCCCCATCTCCATCATCTTCGGAATGTCGCTGCTTTTCGTGTTCTTGATCCTCGCAGCCCAGTATGAGAGCTGGTCGCTGCCCTTCAGCGTGCTCCTCGGAACGCCCATCGCCGTGTTCGGGGCCTTTGCCTTCATCATGATCCGGAACATGGAACTGAATCTCTATGCCCAGATCGGCTTGGTCATGCTCATCGGACTGGCGGCCAAGAACGCCATTCTCATCGTGGAGTTTGCCAAGGTGGAGTATGAGAAGGGCAAGGAGCTCGCGGATGCAGCGCTGGAGGGCGCTAAGCTGCGTCTCAGGCCGATCCTAATGACCTCTTTTGCCTTTATCCTGGGGTGCGTGCCGCTAGCGCTGGCAGCAGGCTCTGGCGCAGTGGCCCGCAAGGTCATGGGAACCGCCGTGATCGGAGGCATGCTGACCGCTACCTGCATAGCCATTTTTATCATCCCGGCGACATTCTACCTGATGGAAAAGCTCGTGCACCGTGGGAAGAAGGAGGAACAGGTCGGGAAAGTTAAACAGAGTGAAAAGGAGGGAGCGAGCCATGAATAAGAGAACCAGTCGAACAATCTCCATTGTGCTCACCTCGACCCTCTTTTTCTTCCTCACCGGATGCATGATCGGGCCGGATTACAAGCGGCCGACAGTGGAGACGCCCCAGGC
>JALOPA010000033.1 GCA_025454125.1 Thermodesulfobacteriota bacterium | reverse complement strand
CCAGGGGAGACATCCCCGCGTGGAAGCTTCCGAAAGACCCCACCAGCGATCCGATGGCCAGGCGCACTCTCGCCTGATCAATGATCGCGATGGAGCAGAGGAGAATGAAGAATACCAACAGGATCAGAAACAGGGACACCGTGAGGGTCAGCCCCCCGTCACCGCCTGTCGGCTCTTCGATGTTTCTTCTTCTGTTTCCCATGGGGAGATCGTCACTTCCTTTGGTTGGGCGGCACAAAGGCCTTGAGTTTCTGCTCTAGAATCCTGGGGTTCTCCCCGCTCGACAGGGAGATAATGCCTTCAATGGTCATGTCCTTGACCAAGACCTCTTCTTTGCTCCGCGTGCGAAGCTTGCCCGCTACGGGAAGACAGATGATGTTGGCCATGATCGAACCGTAAAAGGTGGTGATGAGAGCCACAGCCATGGAGGGCCCGATTTTGCCCGGATCGTCCATGTTCTGAAGCATCTGGACAAGACCGATCAGGGTGCCGATCATTCCGAGGGCCGGAGCAAAGGTCCCCATGGTCGAAAAGATCTCTGCGCCCAACTGGTGACGGCTCCGGATGAAGTCCACCTCGGTTTCCAGGATGTCGCGAATCTCCTGGGGCTCCAGCCCGTCGATAGCGAGTTGAACTCCCTTTTTCAGGAATTCGTCTTTTTCAGTCTTGATCTCCCCCTCCAGGGCCAGGATCCCTTCTTTGCGCGATTTCTGGGCAAAGGATACGAACCGGCCGATGATCGCCTTCACAGGCAAGGTTTTCGTGAAAAGCGCTTTTTGAACCACCTTGATCACCCCGAGAACCTCTTTGAGCGGATAGTTGATCATGGTGGCCCCCAGCGTGCCTCCTACGGTGATCATCAGAGAGGGAAGATCGACAAAAATGGCGATCCCGCTTCCCATCGCGATGGCGATGTAGACGAGACCGAATGCCGAACAGACGCCGAGAACGGTTGCAAGATCCATGGGACCTCCACGAAACGCTTTCCTATGGAGCAACCTTCATGCCAGAGGTTCCGAAGAGGGGGAAGGAAAAGAGACGACCGAGAATAGCGAGGGATTCTGATGGGATGACCGATAGAAGCCGTTGAAACCCGGCCGCTCGGGACGTTCAGCGTCAAGGGATACCGGGGCGGACGTCAAGATCTTGACGTCCGCCCCGAGCGTTACCGCTTCAAGTTGATGAGTTCTGTGAGCATCTGGTCGGTCACCGTGATGACCTTGGTGTTGGCTTGGTATCCGCGCTGGGTGGTGATCATTCTTACGAATTCCGTGGCCAGATCCACATTGGATTGCTCCAGGGAGTTGGTGGAAATGGAGCCCAGTCCGTTGCTGCCCGGCCTTCCGGTGATGGGATCCCCGCTCAGTCTCGTTTCTCTGAAGAGGTTCCCTCCCTCTTTGTAAAGGCCCTGGACATTCTGGAACTTGGCCAGGCCCACACGGTACAGGGGAATCACCTGGCCGTTCGAGTACAAACCCGTGATCACGCCGTCCGGGGCCACCGTGACGGACTGCAGATCGCCCGCGCCATAACCGTTTGCGGACTGGAACACCGTGGTGGACGAGGAGGCATACTGCGTAGTGGACAGGGAGTCATTCGCCCACACCGCCCCGTTGTAGCGGGAGCCGAAGTTGAGCATAATGTTCATGGGGCTGCCGTTGATGAACTGAGGCGTGAAGGAGAAATATCCGTTGTTGGCCACGGCGTTGGCGTTCGTCAGAGCCGTCCAGGTCCCGTCCCCGTTGTTGAGGCTGGCGGTCACGCTGTTGGCGCCTCCTGAAATCAGCCCGGAGGTGGCGTTGAATTCGACGGTTCCCCGGGCCAGCAATCCCCGCTGGGTCGCATCGGTCACCGCCCGATTGTCTTCAGCCGGATTGCAGGTCACGATGTACTCCCATACCGGGTCTCCTGCGGTTTCTCCCAGATCGAAATAAACCGTGATGTCGTGAGTGCTCCCCAGGGAGTCATACACCTTGAGGGTCGTCTGATACCCATATTCATCGCCTGATATGTAGGCCCCGAGCGGATCGCTCCCGTCCCATCGAGCGGAAAGAGCCGTGTTGGACCCCGCCGAATTGTTCGCTTCGTCCGCATCCAGATTCACGATGGCGGTCAACTCGTCCGTCTCCGACGGAGAAGAGGTGAAAGACGACAGACGGATATCCCCGATGGTCCCCTGATCCTGCCCTGTGTCCGGGTCCAAGGCCCAGCCCCTGACAATGTACCCTGCAGGATTCACGAAATTGCCGTCCTTGTCGAAGCGGAACTCCCCTGCCCGGGTGTAGAACTCGTTGTTTGCATCGTTGGGGTCTCGGACAATGAAAAACCCCTGCCCGCCGATGGCCAGGTCCGTGGTGGAGTCCGTGGACTCGAAAGAGCCCTGGGCAAAACTGCTGGAAATGTCCGACAGGGAGGTCCCGCGTCCCACCTGGGCCGTACCCGACGAGGTGTTGACGGTCTGGCTCAAAATGTCTTGAAAGGTGACTCGGCTTGCCTTGAAGCCGACGGTGCTGACGTTGGCAATGTTGTCGCCGATGACCGTCATGGCATTTCCCAATGTGCTTAATCCGCTGATCCCTGAAAAAAGTGAGCTTGTAAGTGACATGGTTCTACCTCCTTCTAAAGTTTATTGACTTCGAGAACGCTCTCCGGCCGGATCTGCCGGTTTCCGAGTAACAGAAACGACTTCCCGTTTTGATATCTCACGCCCGTCACCTCCCCTGTCACATACGTCTGGGAGGATACCGGACTTCCCTGCTCGTCGACGGCTTGGACCTGGAAGGAATAGTCTCCATCGGGTACCGCCTTGCCGGACTGATCTCTCCCGTCCCAAGGCACCTGGCTGGTTCCCTTTTTCAGCCAGCCCATGGGGAGAATCCTGACCAGGCTCCCTGAGCTGTTGAAGACCGAGACCTGCACCTCGGCGTCCTGGTCGAGGCTGAAGGTCGCAGGGCCTGCCTCACCCCCTTGAACCGGCACGGTGTCGCCCTTACTCACGACGTTCTTGCCGATGGTCTGGACCATCTGATCCCCTTCCTGGAGCTGCAGACTGGTTTTGATGGCCTGGAGGCTGTCCCCCACCGAGAAGAGCTGCTCCAGGCTGCTGAACTGAGCCAGCTGCGATGTGAACTCCACGCTTTCCATGGGGTTGAGCGGGTCTTGATTCTTGAGCTGGGTAATCAGAAGTTTCAGAAACTGGTCGCGCCCGAGCTCTGCCTTGCTGCCGGTTTTCTGGGACGAGGTCGCACTTGAAGTGCTGCCGGCGAGCTGGTCCAGGGTTGCGGATTGAACGGTCATTGATGAGATCTCCTTTCTTGAATTGAGCCGGTTGCTGAAAACACCTTTCCGTCGTCTTTCGTGTCCTACCCGCGGAGGCGGGAATCCAGTATCTCCCTGCTGTTCTGGACTCCCGCCTGCGCGGGAGTGACAACAACAATGGGTTTTCAGGAGCCTGCTAGGCCACCAGATCGAGCAGGCGACCTTCTCGGGGAGTTGAAGGTTCAGCCGGCCCGTCCCCTCCTGTCCTCTCCGTGGAGGGAGTTCCGGATGGCTCCTGCGGCCGCGTGCCGTGACTCGATGGGTGCCTGTGTTCCCCGCCCGATGGGGAGAGAGACGGGCCGGCTGGATCATGGACCACCACCTCCATCTTCTCCACTCGGAAGCCCTGGTCCCCGAGCGCCTCTTTCAGCTCCGACGCGGAGCTGAGAATCAAATCCCTGGACTGGTGCCGATCGGTGACCATCTCGATCTTCAAGGCCTCCTGGCTCCACTCCAGACGGACTTTCAGCGTGCCCAATTCCGGGGGATTTAAATGCATCCGGATGAAGGGATCCCCGCTGTGCAGGGCACGGGAAATCTGCTTGCTCACTTGAGCCGCCACGTAGGCAGGGACCGGGTCTTCGGAAGGAGGCAAGGCGGGGCTCTGGGCCGCTGCCGGCCTCGCTGCCCCCTGCTGGAGGCCGGAACCCACCGCCGGGGAGGTTCGGGTCTCAACAGAAGCCCGCCCGTCCTCCGGGGCCGACTCCCTCGGCACGCGGCGCAGGGCTTCCCCCTCATTCGTCCCCTTGCTCCGCGTAGGTCCTGCTGCCCCCTGCTCCTCGCTTTCCAATCTCCGATTTGCCGAGAGAGAGGGGGATTTCCGGGCTCTTTCGGACTCAGCCGTTGTGTTCCCGGATGCGGGTGTCCACGCCGGCCCTTCTGTCGCCCTGGAGGAGGCAGGCTCTCCTGAAACCGCCGCGCCTCCATCGCCGCGACCCGTGGTTCCTGTTCCCGGCACAGCCTTCCTCTCCGCTGCTTTAAAAGACAGGATCGTTCCCTCGCGGCCTGTGCCCTCCCCGGCCTGCCTGACCGCGTTCGCAACCTCAGTCCCCTCTCCGGGAGGGGGAGCTTGGGCCACCGGCCCTCGGCCGGCATCTGACCCTTTGAGTCTGCTCGCCGGGGTGTCCGGGTTTACGGGGTTTTCCGTCGACCCCTGACGGGCCGAAAGGTCTGCGGTGCTGCGGGTCTCCACACCTTGCCGTGCCGGTTTCAGCTCTTTCTCAGGGTTCTCCAGAGGGGGTTTCCCGCGGAGCGCCGCGCTCCTGAGAAACTTCTCCACGTCCACTTCCCCGTCCGCCGTGGTGGAAAGAGAAAAGATGCGTTCCGCCTCCTTGGGCGAGACTCCAGCGCGGGTCAGTCCGGATTCGACAGCAAGCCGGGACCTGGGTTCGAGGCGAACCAGACCGGCTCCTCCGAACTCCGAAAAGATCAAGGTGCGGGTCCGGCTCACCAATTCCCCCATGGGCATTTTCCCGTCCGGGTGATCCGCGCTCAAGGACTTGAAGAAAGCCGTGATGCGCTCAGCCGGAACGCCGGAGGCCTGGAGAAGAACCCAGAGGGGGGCCACGTCGCGAATGGCCACCGAGGTTCCATCGAGGATCTTGCTTTTTTCTTCTTTCTCTTTTCCCTGAGCCGTGGAAGGCTTCCGGACCTGCGCTGCCCAGGGGCCTCCCTCCGAACGGCTCAAACCGAGCCGTGTGCGTGCGGCCCGGATGGCGGCAGGGAAGTCCCCTCGCGAAGACTCAGCGAGGCTTTTCATGGAAACCGGCGTGCCTGCTTGAGCGGAAATCATTTGCAAAGGAAACGGCATCATCAGTGGCTCCTGGGGCGGCATGGCAACCGCCTTGTTCCGCTCTCTATAGCAACAGGCGTACCAATCCCCAATGGCTACGGCAATCCGCAGCGATTGCGGCAGGTTAACATTTTCGCATCAAGGCTGGATCTTCAGAAAAGGGAATAGAGGCGGAAGATTGTTCACTGTTGCGGGAAAGAAGGAGGAAGAATTTTCCTACGTCCGCGCAGGGGGGGTGAAGGGAGGAGAGCAGGAAAGTGTCTATCGGGATTTGACGAGGCCCTGGCAGATCCTGGCCGCCTTTTCTTTGTCCACGAAGGATAGGATGTTTCCCACGGCGTCGCCTTGCATCCTGGACAGAACGTCCACGGCAAAAGGAAGGTCCAATCGCTCAATCAAACCGGCTGCCGCCTGGGGTTTCATGGCCCCGTAGGCCTTGACCAGATGCTTCATCTTCTGTTCTTCGATGGATTTCTTGGCCTCCATCTGGGCTCTGATCTCGTTTCGGATCTGAGAAAGATCCGCAAGCTTTTTGTTGATGTCTTCCCGTATGGCCTGAAGATCTTCCTTTTCTCGCTGCAGCCGCTCTCTTTCTCTCTCGAGCTCCACCTTCAATCGAAGCAAGGCCTTCATGTTGGCAGGTTCCGTCGCTGCCGCACCGGCCGGTTTGACGTCCGTTTCACCGCTTTTCTGAACCGTTTCAACGGCGCCGGCCTCCCTCTGGAAAAAGAGGAACTCGCCCCCTTGAGCCCACAGCAGCAGGGCCACGACACCGGTTTTCGCCAGAACGAGACCGCCCAGGAATAGCTGTTTCGACCGTTTCATAGGCCTTGCCTTTCTCTGCGAATCATGACCAACTCGTCCAGGAGCTTCTGCTCCTTCTTCTCAGCCGCCTCCATGAAGCGCCTGAGATGCGCTTCCTTGAGGGACTCCAGGCCTTTCTTTTTCCTCGTGGCAAGGGTGAGAAGGGTTTTCAGGAGTTCGAGTGTCTCCCTTCTCTGTTCAAGCTCCCCGTGGGCTTCCGTAAGGCTTTCGGTCAGCCGGCGGAGAAAGGAGGTGCGGATCTGGTCCCGGTAAACCGGAATCCCTCCGGATCGTTCACGAGCCAGGTCCCTGGCCGCCTCAGCCCTCTGGTCCCCGAGGCGTCCGACCAGAGCCTCCTGCTCCTTCATCCGGGTCACCGCCTGACAGACTTGCAGACGCACCTTCTTCTCCAGGTGAGCTCTGTAGCGCAAGACTTTTTCCAGTCTAAAGGAGGCCCCTTCCATCCTCTCTACTCCCCAAAGAGATCCTTGAGTCCGGAGACGCTTTCTTGGAGGTTCGAGCGCTCCTCCCTCCCCTGCTGCAGGAACGCCCTCATCTTTCCGATCCTCTTCTTTGCAAAATCAATTTCCGGATCGCTTCCGTCCGCATAGGCGCCGATATGGATCAGGTCTTCGGCTTCACGGTAGACGGAGAGGGTCTTGATCATGGCTCTGGCCCAGGCCAGGTGCTCCGGTGCAACGATTTCACCCATCACCCGGCTGATGCTCGCCCCGGCATCGATGGCGGGGAAGTGTCCCTGGTGCGCAAGGGCCCGGGACAGCACGAGGTGACCGTCCGCCACAGAGCGCGTGCTGTCGGCGATCGGTTCGTTCATGTCGTCCCCCTCCACAAGGACATTGTAGATGGCCGTGATGCTTCCGCCTCCTTCGAGAGTGCCGGCCCTTTCCAGAAGCCTCGGGATTTCTGAAAAGACGCTCGGGGTGTACCCTTTTGCCGAGGGAGGCTCTCCGGCCGCCAGGCCCACCTCCCGGAGGGCCATGGCGAATCGGGTAACGGAGTCCATCATGAGGATCACGTCCCGTCCCTGGTCGCGAAAATACTCGGCCATGGCCGTCGCCACGTAGGCCGACCGGATCTTGAGGAGAGGAGAGGCATCGGCCGTGGCCACGACAACCACCGACTTCTTGAGCCCTGCCTCCCCGAGGCTCTGTTCGAGGAACTCCCGGACCTCCCGACCCCTCTCCCCGATCAGGCCAATGACGGTAACGGGGGCTTCTGTGTTCCGGGCAATCATCCCCATGAGCACGCTCTTGCCCACTCCTGAGCCGGCCATGATGGCGAGCCTCTGGCCCTTCCCCACCGTGGTCAGAGCGTTGATGGCACGCACGCCCACATCCAGCACCTCGTGAATGACGCTTCTCCGGAGAGGATTAAGAGAAGACCCATGGAGGGGATATTCCTGTTTCCACGCCACCGGGCCTCCTCCGTCCAGAGGAGAGCCCATGCCGTCGATCACCCTGCCCAGGTACCCTTCCCCCACGGGGACACAGGACTTCTTGTTCAGGTCCACCAGGCGGCTGCCGGGCTGGATGCCCCTGACCTCCCCGTAGGGCATGGCGATCACCCGCTTCTCCTTGAATCCCACGATCTCCGACGGGATCACCCGGCCCTCCGACGTGTGGATGGCGCACAGACTCCCTACGCAGAGCCCAGGGCCGTTGGCTTCGATGACCAGCCCTGCGGCTTTGAGCACTTTGCCCTCCTTCCGCAGGGGCCGGCATCTCTCCACGGCACGAACATACTTTTCCCAGTCGGGGGCCGCCAGGCCCGGGTCATGGGGTGCGTTCCCTGAAGGCTTCATCCATCACCTGGCAGACTTCTTCGAGCTGAGTTTCGATTCGACCGTCCACATCCCCACAGGGGCTCTCCAGCAGACATCCGCCCCTGAGGAGCGACGGATCCGGGGTCACGTTCAGATGCTTCAATTCCTTGAACTGGGCGAAGAACTCGGGCTTCACCTTTTCGATCCACTGCACATCGTCCGGGTGCACACGCAGGGAAACCTCGCTTCGATCCGCGGCCAGGTGAAGAGCCTTGAGAGCCGTGCGCTGGACCAGAGACTCGTCCCGGACTCCCTGGTCACAAACGATCTTCTTGGCAATGGCAAAAATGACGTTCACGATTTCCTTTTCGTAGGTCCGGACCAGATCCTGTTTCAAGACGTTTAGTTCCCCGAACAGCCTCTCCAGGTTCGCCGCGACCTTTTCCGCTTTCTTGAGCCCCAGTTCAAAGCCGTCTTTCTCTCCCTGCGAGAAGCCCCTGTCATAGCCTTCCCGCTCCAGATGAGCGGCTCGGTCTTCGGCCTCCTTCAGGATTCTCTCACACGCGTCTCTGCCGCCGGGGAGGGCGGTCTGCTTCCCGGTCAAAGGGACGAACTCCGTTGCAGGACCCCGCGACCCCGGATCTTTCCGAGGCACGAGAGCCTGATCCAGCGCTTTCAACTCAAGCTTGGCCCAGGTCGCGCTAGACAAACACATCCTCCTTGTTTTTCCCTGCAAAGGCCACCCGTCCTTCCGTCTCAAGCTTCTTGGCGGCTTTGAGAATCGTCTGCTGGCTTTCTTCCACCTCCTTGAGCCGGACCGGACCCAGCACCTCCAGATCCTCACGGAGCATCTCGGCCGCGCGCTCCGAGAGGTTGCTGAAGATCTTGGTCTTCATGTCCTCGGAGGCCGTCTTGAGGGCCTTGGCCAAGGTGGTCTTGTCCACGTTCTGGAGGATCTCCCGGAAGCCTTTGTCGTCCACCTGGAGGAGGTCTTCAAAGACAAACATGCGCTTCCGAATCATTTCCGCCAGATCGTTGTCTTCACTCTCGATGGAGGTGAGAATCGCCTCCTCCGATTTCCCGTCCAGTTCGTTGAGGATGGCGGCCAGTTTCTCCACGCCGTCGAGTTGCCTGGCCGGGCCGCCCAGGGTGGTCAGATCCTTCCGGATCATCTCGTCCAGCTCCCTCACCACCTCGTCTTCCACAGGTCCGATTCGGGCGATGCGGAGGGCGATTTCAGAGCGGATCTCTTCCGGGAACTGGCTCAGGATCTCGGCCCCCTTGCTCTCCGGAAGATAGG
>JALOPA010000032.1 GCA_025454125.1 Thermodesulfobacteriota bacterium | reverse complement strand
GTTGAGGATCTCGTAAAGAAGAGGGGAGGCCGGCGTCTTCTTCTCGAAGAGCTCGGCTTCCAGCAATTCCTCGATCTTTTCGGCGTACTCCTTGCTTTTTTCGCCCTCTTCCATGTGATCGAGCCAGAGCCGGAACGCTTCCTTGAGCTCCGGGGACATCTCGTCCTTGAGCGCCGCGGCCACAAGGTCTGCAAGCTTGTTCCTCCTTTGTGTGACCGCCAGGGACATGCCCAGCCCGTACTCGGCATTGTCTTCGAAAAGGGAATTCGCCCACGCAGGTCCGTGTCCGTCCTCATCCACCGTGTAGGGGCAGCTCGGCGCCGACCCTCCGTAAATGGAAGAGCAGCCCGTGGCGTTCGCAATCATCATCCGGTCCCCGTAGAGCTGGGTGATGAGTTTGATGTAGGGGGTTTCCCCGCATCCGGGACAGGCTCCGGAGAATTCGAACAAAGGCTGCCTGAACTGGCTTCCCTTGACCGAGGAGGCGGGCACCACGTCATCCCTCACCGGCAGTTCAGTGGAGAAGATGTGGTTCGGCACCTGGTCCGCGGTCTGGGTCTCCAGCGGCTTCATGACCAGGGCTTTTTGCTTGGCCGGGCAAATATCCGCGCAGTTGCCGCACCCTGTGCAGTCCAGGGGGCTGATCTGGATGCGGAACTTGAGGCCTTTGAACTCCTTGCCCTTGGCCTCCACCGTGACAAAAGCCTCAGGCGCATCTTTGAGGTCTTCGTCCGAGGCCAGCAGCGGCCGGATGACCGCGTGGGGGCACACAAAGGAGCACTGGTTGCACTGGATGCAGTTCTCCGGGAGCCAGACCGGCACGTTGATGGCAATCCCTCTTTTTTCGTACTGGGTCGTGGCGGTGGGGAAGACGCCGTCCGCCGGAACAGCGCTCACCGGGAGCTTGTCTCCCTGCTGAGCCAGCATGGGCCTCATGACCTTGGTCACGAATTCAGGTTCACCTCTTTCGACGTACGCTTCCTGGCCGGCCGTGGCCCAGGAGGCGGGGTAGGCGATCTCCTGGAGCGCGCCCACGGCTCCGTCCACGGCGGCTTCATTCATTTTGACCACTTCATCTCCCTTTTTCCCATAGGTCTTGCGGATGGCGTCCTTCATGTGTCCGAAGGCCTCCTCAGGCGGAATGACCTTGGCAATCTGGAAGAAGGCCGCCTGCATGATCATGTTGATGCGGCCTCCCAAACCGAGCTCGGTGGCGATCTTCACGGCGTCGATGTTGTAGAACTTGAGCTTTTTCTGAGCAAGGGTCCGCTTCAGGGAGTTGGGCAGGCTCTTCTCCATGTCCTCCAATGTCCAGGGCGAGTTGAGGAGAAAAGCGCCTCCTTCCCGGACCCCTTCCAGGATGTTGTACTGGGTCACAAAGGCCGGGTTGTGGCAGGCGATGAAATCCGAGTGGGTGAGAAGGTAGGGCGACTGGATTTTGTGGGGCGAGAAGCGCAGGTGGCTCATGGTGATGCCGCCGGACTTCTTGGCGTCGTAAGCAAAGTAAGCCTGGGCGAACATGGGCGTGCTTTCCCCTATGATCTTGATGGCGTTCTTGTTCGCACCCACAGTGCCGTCGGCGCCCAGTCCCCAGAACTTGCACCTCACGGTGCCCTTGGGAGCGGCGTCGATGTCTGCGCCCAGATCGAGCGACGTGTGCGTCACGTCGTCCGTAATGCCCACGGTGAAGTGGTTCTTGGGGGCAGAACCCCTCAGGTTGTCGAAAACGGCCTTGACCATGACCGGGGTGAAATCCTTGCTCCCCAATCCGTACCGACCTCCGACCAGCACAGGCCCGTCGCCCCGGCTCTGAAAAACCGTGCACACGTCCCTGTAAAGGGGCTCGCCGAGAGGGCATGGGGACTTGGTCCGGTCGAGCACGGCCATTCTCTTGGCCGTGGAGGGGAGGGCCCTCAGGAAGTGCTCCTGGGAAAAGGGAAGGTACAGCCGGCATTTGATCAGGCCGACTCTTTCTCCGAGTCCGTTGAGGTAATTGACGGTTTCCTCAAGGACATCGCAGCTCGATGCCATGGAGAGAATCACCCGATCCGCCTCAGGGTCCCCGACGTAATCAAAAAGGTTGTAGCGCCTGCCCGTGAGATCCCCCACCTTCTGCATCTCCTCCTGAACCACGAAAGGGATCCTGGCGAAGTAGGGGTTGGCGGCTTCCTTGCTCTGGAAGAAAATGTCCGGGTTCTGGGAGGTGCCCCGCAGCTGCGGGTACTCGGGGTTCATGCAGCGGCTTCTGAAATCGTCGAGAGCCTCGTAGTCGAGGAGCTTGGCCATGTCCGCGTAGTCAATGACTTCGATCTTCTGAATTTCCATGGAGGTGCGGAACCCGTCGAAGAAATGCAGAAACGGAAGGCTCAGACGGACGCTGGAAAGATGCGCCACAAGCGCCAGGTCCATGACCTCCTGCACCGAGGCCGAGGCGAGCAGAGAGAACCCGGTTTCACGAACCGCGTTGACGTCCGAGTGGTCGCCGAAGATCGAAAGGGCGTGGGCCGCCACGGCCCGTGCCGACACGTGAAACACGGTGGGCATCAGCTCCCCCGCGATCTTGTACATGTTGGGAATCATCAGCAGAAGGCCCTGAGAGGCCGTGAAAGTGGTGGAGAGGGCCCCGGCCGACAAGGCCCCGTGCACGGCGCCTGCGGCACCGGCCTCGGACTGCATCTCGACAACCTTCAGAACCTGGCCGAAGATGTTCTTTCTTCCGTGAGCCGCCCAGTCGTCACAGTATTCCCCCATGGTGCTCGACGGCGTGATGGGGTAGATGGCGGCGACTTCGCTCATGGCATAAGCGACGTGAGCGGCCGCTTCGTTTCCTTCTATGGTTTTCATCTTTTCGCTCATTCTTCGTTTCTCCTTTTTGTTTCACCACAGAGGCGCAGAGGACACAGAGAAAAGCTTTTGTGGAAAACTCCTCTCTGTGCCCTCCGTGACTCTGTGGTGAATTTATTTGATATCCGCAAACCCACCTATTTTGAAAGGCGCTTCATGTCTTCGACCAGCTTGCGTACAGATTCCGCGGAGGACTGAAGCGCTTTCTGCTCGTCTTCGTTCAATTTGATTTCGATGATCTGCTCCACGCCCGCTGCGCCCAGCTTCACGGGCACGCCGATGAAGAGGTTCTTGATCCCGTATTCTCCCTCGAGGTACGCGGCGCAGGGGAGGATTTTCTTCTTGTCCTTCAAAATGGCCTCAGCCATCTCTACGGCGGCGGAGGCCGGCGCGTAATAGGCGCTTCCGGTCTTCAGAAGTCCCACGATCTCGGCTCCCCCGCTCCGGGTCCTGTCTTCGAGGGCCTTGAGCCGTTCGGGCGAAAGCAGCTCGGTGATGGGAATGCCTCCCACGGTGGAGTAGCGCGACACAGGGACCATGGTGTCCCCGTGGCCTCCCAGCACAAAGGCGTTCACGTTTTCGATGGAGACATTGAGCTCCATGCCGATAAAGGCGCGAAAACGGGCCGAGTCCAGCACCCCGGCCATGCCGATGACCCGCTGTTTCGGGAATCGGCTGGTGTCGTAGGCGACGTGGCACATGGCGTCCAGCGGATTGCTCACGATGATGAGTATGGAATCCGGCGCCACTGCCGCCACTTCCTTCACCACGTTCCTCATGATGCCCATGTTGGTGGCCAGCAGATCGTCCCGGCTCATGCCGGGTTTGCGGGGAATCCCTGCGGTGATGATGATGATGTCCGAACCCTCGGCTCGGGCATACTCGTTGGTGCACCCCTCGATTCGGCAGTCGTGCCCTTCAATGGGCGCCGCCTCTGCGAGGTCCAGCGCTTTGCCTGCGGGTACCCCTTCGAGCACATCGATGAGAACGACGTCGGCCAGCTCTTTTTCAGCCAGCCGCATGGCTGCGGTTGCGCCCACATTGCCCGCGCCGATCACAGTGACTTTTCTACGCATGGGAAGACTCCTTTCAAATAAAGACTGGTTGCCAATTCCATTATCAGAGATTCCGGATGTGGGTTTTCAAAAGGCTTTTGCTGAGCATCGGCTCACGGGGCACGGAGAAAACCCGGGTTAGAGGCCGAAGGTCATTCCCGTGAACCCTGCACCTTGCACCGTGCACCCTCCCTATTCTCCTTCACTTTTCTTCGTCTCTTCTCCCATCTTCTCGGCCGACACGAAGCCTGCCTTGAGGAACTCGCGGTTGAACCGGGCGATGTTGGAGATGGAGATCTCCTTGGGGCAGACCGCCTCACATTCCCTGTGGTTGCTGCAGTTTCCGAAGCCCAGCTCATCCATTTTCTGAATCATGGCCAGAGCTCGCCTGGCCGCTTCAGGCTTTCCCTGGGGCAGAAGCACCAGGTGGGAAATCTTGGCTCCCGTGAACAGCATGGCCGAGGCATTGGGACAGGCGGCGACACAGGCGCCGCATCCGATGCACGCGGCTGCATCCATGGCAAGCTCGGCCATGTCCGCAGGCACAGGGGTGCTGTTCGCCTCAGGAGCCTGGCCGGAGTTGACGGACACGTACCCTCCCGCCTGGACGATCTGATCAAAGGCGCTTCGATCCACCACCAGGTCTTTGATCACCTTGAAGGCCCGAGCCCGGAAAGGCTCGATTACCAGGGTCTGCCCGTCCTGAAAGTGCCTCATGTGAAGCTGGCAGAGGGTCGTCGCTTTTTCAGGGCCGTGGGGGATGCCGTTGACCACGCTGCCGCAGGCCCCGCAGATCCCCTCCCTGCAGTCATGGTCGAAAGCGATGGGGTCCTTTCCCGCGTGAACGAGGGACTCGTTGACCACATCGAGCATCTCCAGAAACGACATGTCCGTTGAGATGTCCTTGGCCTGATGGGTTTCGAAAAATCCCCTTTCGGCTCCGCCCTTTTGCCGCCACACCTTGAGCGTCAGTTGAATGGTTTTACTCATTTGTAACTCCTCTGTGCAAGCGCCACATTCTCGAAAACAAGAGGCTCCTTGTGAAGGGTCGGGGATTTGCCGACTCCGTTGAATTCCCAAGCCGCCACATAGCAGGAGGTCTCATCGTTCCTCTTGGCTTCGTGGTCATCCGTCTGATAGGCGGTGTTGAAGTGGCATCCGCAGGATTCCTTCCGGGCGAGGGCATCCTCGATCATCAGCTCTGCAAACTCCAGGTAATCGGCCACGCGATTGGCCCGCTCCAGGCTCTGGTTCAAGTCCGCCGCGCTTCCCGGCACGTTGACGTCTTTCCAGAACTCCTGGCGAAGCGCCGGAATCCGATCCTTGGCCTTCAGAAGCCCTGCGTCGTCTCTGGCCATGCCGCAGTTCTCCCACAGGATCCGGCCCAGGTCCCGGTGGAAATCCGCTACGGTCCGTTTTCCCTTGACGGCGAGCAGGGCGGCGAGCTCTTCTTTTGCCTTCTGGGCCGACTCCTGGAACGCAGGGTGGCTTTCCCTGATCTCAGGCAGGCGGGTCCCGGCCAGATACCCTCCGATCGTGTAGGGAATCACGAAATAGCCGTCGGCCAACCCCTGCATCAGGGCGCTCGCGCCGAGCCGGTTGGAACCGTGATCGGAGAAGTTCGCCTCCCCCATGACAAAGAGCCCTGGAATCGTGCTCATGAGGTTGTAGTCCACCCAGAGCCCGCCCATGGTGTAGTGGATGGCAGGGTAGATCATCATGGGGGTGGCATAGGGGTTCTCGCCCGTGATCCGTTCGTACATTTGAAAGAGGTTGCCGTATTTCTTCTTGATCACGTCCACGCCGTCCCGCTCAATGGCTTCCTTGAAGTCGAGGTACACGGCAAATCCCGTGGGTCCCACGCCCTTGCCCTCGTCGCACATGGCCTTGGCGTTTCGGGAGGCCACGTCCCGGGGAACGAGGTTCCCGAAGCTGGGGTATTTGCGCTCCAGGTAATAGTCCCTTTCCGCTTCCGGAATGTCCTTGGGATTTCTCTTGTCCCCTGGTTTCGCCGGGACCCAGACCCGGCCGTCGTTTCTGAGGCTCTCGCTCATGAGCGTGAGTTTGGACTGGTAGGTGCCGTGAACCGGGATGCAGGTCGGATGGATCTGGGTGAAACAGGGATTTGCAAAAAGGGCGCCCTTTTTGTGGGCCCGCCAAATGGCGCTCACGTTGCCGCTCATTCCATTGGTGGAAAGGAAATAGACGTTGCCGTATCCGCCGGTGGCCAGCACGACCGCGTGGGCCGCGTGGCTCTCCATCTGGCCCGTGATCAGGTTCCTGACCGTGATTCCCCGAGCCTGGTCGTTCGCGATCACCAGGTCCACCATTTCGCGGCGGGGAAACATCTTAACCTTCCCAGCGTGGACCTGCCGCATCATGGCGTGGTAGGCGCCCAGGAGCAGCTGCTGGCCGGTCTGGCCCCGGGCATAAAAGGTTCTGGACACCTGGGCCCCGCCGAAGGAGCGGTTGGCCAGGAGGCCGCCGTACTCTCTTGCAAAAGGAACGCCCTGGGCCACACACAGGTCGATGATCTGATTGCTGACCTGGGCGAGGCGGTAGACGTTGGCCTCCCGGGCCCGGAAGTCCCCTCCCTTGACCGTGTCGTAAAAGAGGCGCCAGATGCTGTCCCCGTCTCCCGGGTAGTTCTTGGCCGCGTTGATACCGCCTTGAGCCGCAATGCTGTGGGCGCGGCGGGGGCTGTCCTGGATGCAGAAGGTCTTGACGTTGTAGCCCAGTTCCGCCAGCGTGGCCGAGGCGGAGGCGCCCGCGAGACCTGTTCCCACCACGATGATCTCGAATTTCCTTTTGTTTGCGGGATTGACCAGCTTGAGTTCGAAACGGTGCTGGTCCCACTTTTTCTCAAGAGGGCCTCCGGGCACCTTGGAATCCAGTTTCATAAGGGCTCCTCCGTTCTACAAAGACAGGAAAAGAAAAATCGGGATCGAGGCAAAGCCGATTCCGATGATGAGACTGAACAGCACCGCCAGCCGCTCGATCACGGGCATGTACTTCGGGTGGCTGAGACCGAGCGTCTGGAACAGGCTCCAGGCCCCGTGACTCACGTGCACGGCGACGAGGGTCACTCCCACGACGTAAAACACGGTCCAGAAGCCGAAGTCGGCAAAGGTTCTGGAGAGGATCGTGAAGTCGTTGATCGTCATCTTGTCCACAAAACGAAACTTGATGAGGTGGGTGATGACGAAGACGAGGATAAGCGCCCCCGTATAGGGCGCGGTCCTCGATCCGATCGTGCGGCCTCCGGCGCTGCGGTCTACAGCATAGGCCACCGGTCTGGCCAGACGATTTTGGATAAACAGATAAAGGCCCATGCCGATATGCAGCACGGCAAAAAAGATGAGGCCGAATTCAGCGAGGGTGACCAGGGCCTCGACCGAGTGCAGATGGTCCACGTAGGAGAGGAAAGACTCCTTTCCCGCGTAGATCGTGAGATTCCCGATCAAGTGAACTGTAATGAAAAGGCAGAAGAAAAGTCCTGTTACGGCCATGATCTCTTTCTTGCCGATGGAACTCATGAATGTTTTCACTAACCAGTTCATTTCTTGCTCTCCATGATCAGATGGATGTGCCGCAATTTGATCGATCTCGTTTTCTCTGCAGAGTTTGGGCAGTCGGTTTCCAGTCTCCGTTTTCGGTTAACGATGCGCAAGATGAAGTCTCTTGAATCGTTGCTTTCTCCTTGCACCGTGTGCCGTGCACCGCGGACCGTTCCTTATTTGTCACATCAAAAGCCAAAGGCGGGCACCCCTGACCCGCCTGTGGCGTCGCTTATGTTTTTCTCACTCCGCAGAGGGCGGCCCAAGACGGTCGCTGATCAAAAGGAGGCCTTACACACCTGTTCCAAAGCCGCAGCCATAGCCTCGTCTTCCTTGCGGATATCCTCCAGGGTCTTGGGTTTGACCGAGGCCGGTCGTTGTTCGATCCCATACTTCCACTTCAAGAACTGCTCGCCCGTGGTGGGGTAGAGCGCATAGACCAGGAGGTCGAAATCGTTCTTGGCCAGGGTTCCGATCTTCGCTCTCGCTTTTTCCAGTTCCGGTTCCAAGTAGTCGGCCGCGCGCCCCGTGATCGGGGTCTCTCCCCGTTTGTATCCCTTGAGGACTTTCTTCTGCACCTCGGGATCTACGGCCGTGGGGGTTTTCCCGTACAGGCCGTAAACGAGGTCTTTGACCTCGTTGGTGACCATTTTGTATTTCCCGAAAAGCACATTGAGCACGGCCTGCACACCCACGATCTGCGAGGTCGGAGTGACCAGAGGCGGGGTGCCCAGCTCTTTCCTCGTGGAGGCCACCTCCCGGTACACCTCCCCGAGGCGGTGCAGGGCCTTGGCCTCCTTGAGCTGGCTCACCAGATTGGAAATCATGCCCCCCGGCACCTGATGGACCAGCACGCCGGTGTCGATGACGGACATGGTGTGCTTTGCGAGATAGTCACGATATTTCGGCGCCACGCTTTCGATGTGCTCCCCGCATTGCAGGAGCAGGTTGAGATCAAATCCCGGGTCTCTGTCCGTGCCCACGAGGGTGGCCACAATGGGTTCCACTGCAGGCTGGGAAGTTCTCAGCGCAAAGGGCGCCAGGCAGGTGTCCACAATGTCCACACCGGCCTTGATGGCTTCAAGATAAACCATGGACGCCATGCCGCTCGTGTAGTGGGTGTGGAGGTGGATGGGGATTGTGATCACCTTCTTCAACTCCGTGACCAGCTTGGCGATGTCAAAGGGCGCCATGATGCCCGCCATGTCTTTGAGGCACAGGGAATCGGCTCCCATGGCTTGGATTTCCTTGGCTTTGGAAAGGTAGTACTCAAGGTTGAAGACGTCGCCGCCCATGCGCCGTTCCGTCAGGGTGTAGCAGATGACTCCCTGGAAGTGCTTCCCGTTCGCCTTGATTCTCTCCACAACCGTCTCGAAGTTGCGAAAGTCATTGAGGGCGTCGAAAACGCGGAAAACGTCCATTCCCGCTTCCGCTGTTTTGTCCACAAAGAGGCGTGCCACGTCATCGGCGTAATTCCGGTAGCCCACCAGGTTCTGCCCACGGAGGAGCATGGTGAAGGGAGTCTTCTTGATGTATTTCTTGAGGGT
>JALOPA010000699.1 GCA_025454125.1 Thermodesulfobacteriota bacterium | reverse complement strand
TCCTTTCCTCCGCGGGAAGGTCTTCCCTCCGTACCACTGCAAGGCCGTGTTTCAGGACCACCAAAACAAAAACGAGGAGCACCAGCGCAGCCAGGACTCCTCCGTCGTTCAGGGTTTCCAGATAGTCGTTGTGAACCCTTCTGGGCTTTGGCTCTGCGTACCCCTTGAAGAAGTCTGCGTCCCTCCGCTGGAGTTCGGCCTGGGCGTCATAGACGAGGTTCCTGTAAGACCAGATGCCGGTTCCGAAAAGAGGGCTCTCCTTGAACATCTGAAAGGAGGCCTGGAAATACTTCTGCGTTCTGAGAATGAAAGAAGCGGGATTGGTCACATTGCTGTAATCCATCATGATGTGAAAGCGCTTGGGAGCCAGAGCCCAGAGCAGTGCGAAGAGCACGACACAGGAAACACCCACAAGGACGGCCTGCTTCGCCCTGGAGCGCACATAAGCCACGATGGAAAAGCGATGAATCCGCATCACGGAAAAAACAAAGGCGGGGACTGCAGCGGCAATTCCGACCCACGCCGCCCTGGCCCTTGAAAAGAGAAGGGCGGCAAAAACGAAGATCCACAGGGCGGCGGCCACCCAACGGAGCTTGCCCTTGAGAAGAAAGATCAGGGCCGTGAACGCCATGAGGGGGAAGAGCAGGTAGGCGCCGAGATAGTTGGAGTTGCCGATGGTCCCGATCACCATGGAGCCGGGGGTCATCCATTCGAACAGGACGGACTTGTCGTAAAACTCGAACCACGTCTCGATGGAGACCAGCACGCCGCTGAACGCCGTGATGATCAGAAGCCGGAAGGCGTGCCTCGCGGACATGTGGAGGGAGACGAAGTAGAGGAACAGCAGGGCCGCCAGATGCATCGTGACCGCCACGTTCGTATAGTAATAGTTCTTCGTGTAGAAGAAGGAAAAGAAGTTGAGCAGGATCACGAGAAGCATGAGTTTGGGAACCGGGCTTCTGGTGACAAGGATCTCTTTGCCCGTGAAAAGCCTAAAGGAATAGACCGCAGCCATGAGGGAAGCGCCCAGCATCATCAGCACGGTCTTGGGGGTGTTGAAGGCATTGTCCAGGACATAAGGCAGCACAAGGATGGGGACGAAAAAGGCAAGGACAGCGGCAATGAGAAAATAGAAGTTGAGGCTGGGTTCCGGGGCAGGGGCAGCGGGTTTTGGAGCAGGTGGTGCGGCTTTTCGCATGAAGACTCCCAAGGCGTAAAATCTTCAGGGAATTTACGACGGAACCCAAGGATGTGTCAATGAGAAGGTGGAGGGCACGGCCCAGCCTTTTTCACATTGACACCTCAGGCAAGTCCACTTAGACTCCCCCAAAAAACTTCCCTCAAGGCATGACCAGGAGGACGCCATGGTTGCTTATTTCAATGGACGATTTGTTCGGCAAGAGGACATTCGCATTTCCCCGGATGACAGGGGTTTCCTTTTTGCAGACGCTCTCTACGAGGTTGTCAGAACTTACGACGGCCGTTTGTTTGAAATAGACGCCCACTGGGCCCGTCTCAGCTACGGGGCCAAGGCTCTGAGGTTCAACAGACAGGAATTCCCGGAACTGACGGGCGTGGCGGAAACGCTGCTCCGCAAAAACCGGCTGACCAAAGGGGATGCCACAGTGTATGTCCAGGTGACGCGGGGCCAGGCCCCCAGATCCCATCCCTTTCCACCAAAGGAGACGCCTCTCACGGTTTATGCCGCGGCACGCCCCTATTCTCCCAAAGGTTCCACCGGCGACGGCGTTTCCGTGATCACCGTGTCCGATCAGCGATGGGCGCGGTGCGACATCAAGACAGTGGGGCTCACGGCAAATGTCCTGGCCCAGCAGCAGGCCGTGGATCGAGGGGCTTACGAAGCGCTTTTTGTCAGGGACGGGGCGGTCCTGGAGGGCACTCACACCAATTTCTTCTCCGTCTTCGACGGGACCCTGGTCACGCCTCCAAGGACAAACTACATCCTCGGCGGGATCACCCGGCAGGTGATTCTCGGGCTCTGCAAAGAGCTCTCCATTCCCGTTGAGGAACGTCCGGTCTTTGAATCGAAACTCATGGAAGCGGATGAGATCATGGTCGTGGGAACCACGACGGAAGTCACTCCCGTGACCCGCGTGAACGGACAGAAACTCCGGTCCGGTAAACCCGGGAAGTTCGCCCGCCGCCTTCAGAAGGCCTTCCAGGAACAGGCGGCTTCCGCCGGGAACACACCTTAACCTGAACGTCCTAGCGCGTAGGATCACTCAGACCGGCCTTTTTCTTATCCCAGTCTGCTCCTCACGGCTTCAACGACGATTCTTGCGGCGTTGGGATGCGAAATATCCAGCGCCTTGCGGGACATCTCTTTGCGTTTATCCGGGGCGCGGATGAGAAGTTCAAGCTTGTGAATCAATGACGACACACTTCTTGCCTTTAACGCAGTCCCCTGCTCGACTACGTAATCGGCGTTCGCCTCCTCCTGGCCCGGGATGGGCTCGATCAAAATCATGGGCAGCCCTGCGGCGAGGCTTTCTGAGACCGTGATCCCACCGGGTTTGGTGATGAGGAGGTCGCTCACGGCCATCAGTTCATCCATGAAGTCGACAAAACCGAAGACTTTCTTGAGTCGGGGTTGGGTCTTCTGTTTTTCTAAAAGCT
>JALOPA010000698.1 GCA_025454125.1 Thermodesulfobacteriota bacterium | reverse complement strand
CTCCCAGAAGAAAAAACGCAGGGGGACATAGTCCATGTTCTGGAAAAGGAAAATCACGAAGAGCACGCCAACGACCAATCCCGCTAAGACTTTGGGGCTTTTCACGTTTTCTCCCTCCTTCCGTACTGAAGCTTGCTCGCCATAGTACTGCTTTTGAGGGGTTGAATGCAACCAAAGGAAGAGTATTTTTTGACAGGGTCTCAGGGGAGGAGAGGGTTTTCCTGTCCCCGCGGAAAGCGGCATGCTATAAGAAAAAGCATACCTGCGTTTCTTGAAGAGAGTTGTCTGGTAACAGATCGCGTGCCCCATCAAGGAGACTTACCCATGGTCGAGGATGACCTTTCCAAGCTTCGCATAGACAAGAGGAGCATGGCTGTCCGAAAGGGGAGAAAGAAACGTTTTTTCCTTCTTGTCCTCCTGATCGTCCTGGTGATCGGAGGCGGAACCCTTTACAGGAGAGGCCTGCTCTCCCCTGCTCTTGACGTGCGCGTAGCAAACCCCCAGCTCCTCTATCCTTCACAGACTTTCACCGTTCTCAATGCCAGCGGGTATGTGGTCGCGCAACGGAAAGCTGCAGTGGCCTCGAAAATCACGGGCCGGTTGATTGCTTTGTCCGTGGAGGAGGGAAGCCGGGTCAAGACAGGGGAAGTTATTGCGAGACTGGAAAACGAGGACAGCCTGGCGGCACTCAACCGGGCCCAGGCGAACGTGAACCTCGCCCGCTCCACCCTCGATCAGGCAAAGGCGGAATTGGAGGATGCGCAGATCAGTCACCGTCGAAACGAACAACTGCTCGCCAAGGGCTTTACCGCGCAAGCCACTGTGGACGCTTCTGAAGCGAGATTCAAGCGGGCCAAAGCGGCTGTCGCCGCCCAGGAGGCGGCGGTTCGTGCCGGCGAGGCGGCTCTGGAGGAAGCCAAGGTCCTGGTGGAGTACTCCAACATTCGGGCGCCCTTTGACGGCGTTGTGCTGACGAAAAACGCGGACATCGGCGACATCGTGACTCCCCTCGGTGCCGCAGCCAATGCCAAAGCCGCGGTGGTGGCCATGGCCGACATGAGTTCCCTTCAGGTGGAGGTGGACGTGTCTGAGTCCAACATCAGTCAGGTGAGAGTCGGGCAGCCCTGCGAAATCCGGCTGGACGCTTTCCCGGATCTCCGTTTCAGGGGAGGGGTCCACATGATCGTTCCCACAGCGGACCGGACCAAGGCTTCCGTGCTCGTGAAAGTCGCTTTCAGAGAAATCGATCCGCGGATCCTGCCGGAGATGAGCGCCAAGGTGGCGTTTCTGTCGAGGGAAATAACGCCGGAAGAGGAGAAGCCCCTCAAATCGGTTCCAGCCTCTGCCGTCGTTTCCCGGGGAGAGCGGAGTGTGGTCTTCCTCGTGGAGGGAGGCAGAGTGGCGGAAAGACCGGTTCGCACCGGAAGGCGTTTGGACACGATGGTCGAGATTGTGGAAGGCCTTGGGGCAGGGGACAAAATCGTCATCAATCCCGGAAGCGACCTGAAGAGCGGCGCAAGGGTCCGGATCCCGGAGAAGTAGATGGAAGAAAGACCGGCCATTGTTGAACTCAGGAATCTCTTCAAGTCCTATCGCCGAGGCGGCCAGATCCTTCCTGTGCTGAACGACATCACGCTCGACATCCGCGAGGGGGATTTCATGGCCCTCATGGGGCCGTCAGGATCAGGGAAGAGCACTCTCCTCAATTTGATCGCAGGGCTTGATCAGGCGGATTCAGGAACGATCCACGTGGCCGGTGTCGATATCACCACCCTCTCGGAGAGCGAGCTTGCGGCGTGGCGGGCGTCGAACGTGGGGTTCATCTTTCAGTTCTACAATCTCATCCCCGTTCTCACGGCTTTCGAGAACGTGGAGCTGCCGTTGATTCTCACCGATCTTTCGAGGAAGGAGCGCCGCGACCACGTGGCCACGGCGCTTCGCCTGGTCCGGCTCGAGGACCGGATGGATCACTATCCCGGGCAGCTCTCAGGAGGTCAGCAGCAGCGGGTGGCAATCGCCCGGGCCATGGTCGCAGACCCCGCCATTCTGGTGGCCGACGAGCCCACCGGCGACCTGGATCGGGCCTCGGCCGAAGAAGTCCTCACCCTTATGGACCGCTTGAGCCGGGAGGCGAGCAAAACCATCATCATGGTGACCCATGACCCTCGGGCCGCACGAAAAGCCCGTTCCATGCTGGTCCTGGAAAAGGGGGTTCTGGCCGGTGCTCCTGAGACTCATTTATCGTAATCTGCTGAGACACAAGCTTCGGACCATGCTCACCCTTTGCGGGATCTGCGTGGCCATCCTGTCCTTCGGGCTCCTCCGAACGGTCATCAGCGCCTGGTATGCGGGCGTGGAGGCGTCCTCAGCCAACCGGCTCATCACCCGCAATTCCATTTCTCTCATTTTCCCGCTTCCCCTCTCCTACCTGGAAAGGATTCGAGGTGTGGAAGGGGTCAAGACGGTTTCCTATGCCAATTGGTTCGGCGGAATCTACATTGAAGAAAAGAACTTCTTCGCGAACTTTGCGGTGGAGCCGAAAACCTACCTGGAACTGTATTCCGAATATCTCCTGCCTGAAGAGGAAAAGCGGGTTTTTCTCAGGGAACGACGAGCATGCATCGTGGGCCGCAAGCTGGCGAA
>JALOPA010000697.1 GCA_025454125.1 Thermodesulfobacteriota bacterium | reverse complement strand
CATAAATAGCTCCGTGAAACCCGTGGCTGGTTCAGAGCTCGCTCAGCATTGTGTCAAGGATCACGTTTATTCCCCCCTTGCGGAATCACATTAATTGGCCCCTTTTGGTGTAGAGGGGTTTGGGTGTTTGGGTTTGAGTTTCTTTCGATACGATTCTCCTTCCATGATGAGATGGTGTGCATGATGACTGAGACGGTCTAGAGCCGAGTTGGCCATGACCGGGTCTGGGAAAAGGGTGATCCAGTCCTGGGGAGGACGGTTACTGGTGATGACCAGGGACGAGTTGAGGTGGCGTTCAGAGACGATTTCGTAGAAGTCTTCCGCCTGCGCCTGAGTCATGGCAGCGAGCCCGAAGTCATCGATGATGAGCAGATCGGGGTGAAGGTACTTCTTGGTTCGTTTCTCCCATGAGTGATCAGCCCTTCCAGCCAGGAGGAAGCGAAACAGTTTCACTGCTTTTGTGAAGAGGACGTGATAGCCCTTGCGGCAGGCCTGGTGGCCGAGGGCTTGGGCGATATGACTCTTGCCTGTGCCTGCGGGGCCATAGAGCAGGACATGCTCTCCCTTTTCGACAAAAGCGCAAGTGCAAAGATCCCGGATGAGCTTGTGGTTGACTTTGGGGTTGAAGGTGAAGTCAAACCCCTCGATGGTTTTTTCCTCCTCGAAGGAGGCTCGGCTAAGGCGAAGAGAGAGTTTCCTACTCTCTCTTCTTTCGATCTCGTCCTGAACGAGGAGATGGAGGAAGTCGAGATAGCCTAGGGAAGAGCTTTGAGCTTGTTGGAGCCGGACATCCAGGGTTTCCATGAAACCGCCGAGACGTAGGGTCTTGAGCTGACCCTGCAACTGATGATCGAAGTTCATGCGACCACCTCCTTTTCCGGGATGAAGTAGGAGGGGTCACGCAAGAAACGCATCCCCAGCAAGCTGAGTTGGGCGGTGGTAGGCTTTGCATCGGAGACTTCCTCCAGCCCTCTCTCAAGGATGCGCTTTATGGCCCGGTAATGAAAGTTGCCATAGAAGAGCGACCTTTGAGATGCCGCCTCCATGCGCTCGTTGCCGTATTTATCCGCCAGTCGGATGAGCGCCTGCGCTTTCCGCAGATTGCGCATGGCGTTTTCGGCAAGGATCTTGCGGATCAGGATTTGGGTTTGAGGACCCACTTCAGCCGCCCTCTTCTTGCAATAGGAGGGAGCAGGCATCAGATAGGCCAGTTTGTCGGGAGGGTAGTCCGAGGGGTCTGTGACCCAGGTTCCGGGGCGTTGCGCTCTTTGATGGAGTTTGATTTGCTCGGAGGCAAGGAAGACCCTCACCAACCGATCATCTCCTCGCACCCAGACGTCTTGTCCGATGAATCGGGTGGGCAGAGAGTAATAGGACTGGTCAAACACCACATGATGGTCAGGGTGAACAGTGCAGAGCTTCCATTGTGGGCATTGGAAGCGCTCCGGAGGCAAAGGCCGCAGATGAGGCAGCTCCTCTTTCAGGAACACTTCGTAAGGCTTCCTTTTGGTGGTACCATGGATCTCCATCCCGATCTCTTCCTTGCACCACTTCAAGGCCCGTTCATTGGCCTCCTCTACATCGCGAAAGCTGCGGCCGGCAAGAAGATGCCTGCGCACGACACCGACGTTTCGCTCTACCTTGCCCTTGAGCTTGGGACAGGCAACCTTAGCCGGATCAGCCACAAAGCCATAATGCCTCTCCAACTCCGCATAGGCCCGATTCAGCGTAGGATCGTAAATGTCAGGCTTGACCACCCCGGCCTTGATGTTGTCCAGAACCACCGAACCCGGCACCGCACCGAAAAACTCGAACGCCCTGATGTGGCAGTCGATCCAGGTAGCAATATCCTGCCGGAAGACAAAGCGTACAAATCGATGGCGGCTGTAAGAAAGACTCATGATAAAGGCCCAGGCACGCCGAGTCTTCCCGCTCAGAGGATCCACCATCAAACCAGCATAGCCAAAATCCACTTGCCCCTGGCTGCCGGGCTCAACCTCCAGTCGGACGCAAACCGAAGGCCCCCCAAACTGAAACTGCGCCCGAAGGTATCGTTTCACCGTGGGGTAGCTCACCCCAATATCCGCTCTCTCCCTCAGCAGGCGCCAGACCTGCTTGGCGGTCATATGCTCGGCCTTGATCACCTCGCTCATCCATTCCCGGTGGCAGGCCAGAACATCTTGCGCCGGTCTGTCCCGCAAAACAGAGGAGCTCGTCATCTCCTTGAATCTGGAGATCAGCGCCGCTTCGTCGGGGAATGGGCTACTCCGGGTAATGCCGGCCATTTGGGCAAACTGGACGTACTTGCGAACAGTTTTACGGTCAAATCCCAGGGATCTCGAAATAGCCTTCAATCCGGCTCCCTGGTGCCACTGATAAACGACCTCCACGATCTCGTTCATTGTGACCTCCCTTCTTGCCATCGGCTCCCTCCCAAAGGATTTGTTTTCAGGGAGATACACCGATGAAATCCTCAACACAAGAGGGGGGAATTAACGTGATCCTGGGGGGGAAATGAGATGATCCTACCCCCGCCTAAAGGGGGGAATTATCATGATCCTCGACAGCCCTGCTTTTTTTGATCTGCGCAAAAAGGAAATACTAAAAGACAATATAAATATCGAGCAGTGGCAGACTAATATGAATT
>JALOPA010000031.1 GCA_025454125.1 Thermodesulfobacteriota bacterium | reverse complement strand
AGGGGTCTCGGCTCCTTTCACTTCCAGGTCTGAGGACAGCCGGCCAAAGGGAAGGACCCCGGCGAGAAGCTTTCCCTGCCAGAGATCGGGAGTCCCTCGTCCGGAGAGCGACAGAGAAAGAGGGCCCTCCACACCCAGGACTTTGCCGAGAAGGCCGTTCCGATCTTCGTTGAAAGAGGCCTCGATTTCCAAGGATCGTGTTTCGCCTTGGACGGTCGCCCTTGCCTGCAGGAGCGATCCCGGGGTGTCGATGCGCTCGATTCTGAAGAAGGCCTCGATATCCCGGTCCGGGGACGATGAAGGGATTCGGCCGTCGATTTTCAGCGCCGCCTGCTCCCCCAGCAGTTCTTTACCGAGGCTGAGACGATCGACGGAGAAGCGGTTCAATCGCACACCCAGGATCCATGAGGGAAAGGGTTCGGCGGTCTCACCGCTCAGGGCGGGAAGACGATCGAAATCCACGGAGGCGGCCACGAGTTCCATGAAGGCCACCTGTCCTTTGATCAGAGGCAGGGGAGTCCAGTGCACTCTAACGTCTCCGGCTACAAGCCAGGCTCCCCGCGAGTCCGTGATGCTGAGCCGTTCCATTTCAAATCGAAAGGGGAAGACCCCGGAGACTCTGCCGGGCACGAAATCCAGTTCATCGTCAAGGCTCGACACCCAACGGGCAAGCTCCCTGATCCCCCAGTTCGTCTGAACCAATCCGAAAAGAATGGCTGAAGCGATGAGGACAGCAACGAGGGCGGCCGTGAACACCCGGCACACCCGTCTGATTTTTTCTTTCCAATTCATCGTGACACGACAACCCCTTGCCTGAAAATCAAGGATTCTTTGAGACGCCCGGCAGAAGGCTGAAAAAACCCTACTAAAAGGCCTGTCCCAGGCTTACGTACACTTGGAAACGGTCATCCAGCCCAGGCCTTCGGTCCAGAGGGAAACCAATGTCCAGGCGGAAGGGGCCTACAGGCGAATAGTAGCGAAGTCCGACACCGGTGCCCCACAAAAGCCCCTGGCTGAAATCAGGGTCGGGAGCGGCGAAGGCGTTGCCTCCGTCGAGAAACGCGACCAACCCAAACTGCTCCGAGACCTTGAGCCGCAATTCGAAAGAAAGCTCGATCAGGTAATTGCCTCCAACCGGGACGCCATCCTTGAGAGGGGAAACGGTTTGAAAGGCATACCCTCGAATAGACCCGCCTCCTCCGGCGTAGAATCGCTCATCGGCCGGGACTTGAGAGCTGTCCGCTCCGGCAATGCCGCCGACCCCAATGCCTCCGGCCAGCACCGTAGCCGGTTCCTTCAGGATCTGCAGATAGTGACGGTAACGGCCATAGCCTTTGGCAAAGTCGGAATTGCCCCGGAAGGGATCCCAGTTGGGCGTCACCTGAAGCCCGAGCCTGTCGCCTCTGGAAGGGTCCAGCAGATCGTCGCTTTTGTCGAGCTCCAGGCTCAGAGGGAACAAAAGGTAGCTGTATCGATTCGTCTCTCCGAGCTGAGTGACCCTGGAAAGCTTGAATCCCAGCCCGCCGCCGAGCTTGAGTTCATCCGTGACGCTTCGTTCAAGAACGGAAGTGCTCTTGAAGTTGCGGCTCGAATAGGCCTCAGGTTCGTCGTCCGCCAGGCGTGCAGACAAACGGAGGGACTGGTCCTTTCGCAGAAAAAAGGGCTTCAGGTACCCTCCTTCGGCTGAGAGAACGTAGTCCGCAAAAGTGGCTGAGAAAGCCAGCTTCTCGGCTCCGCCGAAACAATTGCGGTTTTCCCATGAAGCGGTTACCCCTGGGCCTTCATCGGTCCGGTAGCTGATTCCAGCGCCCACAGAGCGGTGCTTTCGTTCCGTCACAACGACATGGATCGGCACCCGTCCCGTGGCATCCAGTTCCTGAGCAGGGAAGACGCGAACCAAGGAGAAAAGCCCGAGCAAGGTGAGCTTTTTCTGCCCGGCGTCGACGAGGTCGGAGTTGAAGGGGTCCCCTTCTTTCCAGGGCAGGGTGTCATGGACCACTCTATCCTCCACGGAGACAAGGCCTGAGATCCGGGTAGGTCCGAAGCGGGCTGACGGGCCGGGAGTCACAACGAAGGTGATGGCAACGGAGTGATCGGCGTGGTCCACGACGATTTTCCTGTCCGTCACTTCTGCGAAGGGGAAGCCTTTCTTGGTGAACTCCCGGACGAGCTGGTCTTGCGAATGGGTGAGACTGGAGGCTCTAAAAGGGGTCCCCGGTTTCAACTCCATGCCGGGAGGGGTCGATTCGCTCCTGCCGGCGACCTGAACGTCGACGGACTTGAGAAGAAAAAGAGGCCCTGTGTCCACCTTGAAGAGGACGATCAACGGCGTGTCGGTCGGGTCGAGGGTCGCTTCGACGTGCGACCCAAAGTAACCCTGAGCGCGCAGCCATTGAGAAAAGAGCGAGACATCTTCGTCCATTCTCTTGCGGAGCAGGGCCAGGCTCGCCGGGAGTCGGTCCTGAAGGGTCACGCAATTCGAGATTCCTTTGAGTTCCTTGAGGAGGTCTTGGGATGAGAGGCCTTCGATGCGCACCTCATAGGCGGGCAGGAATTCCTGGGCCCAGCCTTGGGGCGGCTCCCACCCCAACAGGGCCGGCAGGAGCAGAATCCACAGGAGGGATCGGCAGCGGCCGTTTCTTCGCTGCCCAAGAATTTTCAAGTGGAGGGTCATGTTCAATTCTTGGTAACCGTTTGGCTCTTTGAAATAAACCCAGAGAAATGCACCAGAGGCGCATAAAGGCCATAGAAGTCCCTCTAAAAACACAACAACGAAGAGCGCGCGGCCGCCCCCTGACTAAAGCCACTTTTTCCTTCTGAAGAGCACCAGCATGGTGAAGGCCACGCCAAGCATAATCAACCACAGGAGAGGATAGCCGTAAGACCACTCCAGCTCGGGCATGACCTTGAAGTTCATCCCGTAGATGCCGACGATGTAGGTCAGAGGGATGAAAATGGTGGCAATGATGGTCAAGACCTTCATGACTTCATTCATCCTGTTGCTGACACTCGATAGGTACACGTCGATCATTTCCGAGGCGATCTCTCTGAAGGTTTCGAGCGTTTCGATCACGTGGACGGTGTGGTCGTAGATGTCGCGAAGGAAAAGCTTTGTCCGCTCCTGGATCAAAGGAGAGTCTTCTTTGACCAGGGTGTTCACGACCTCCCGCAGAGGCCAGACGGCTTTGCGGAGCAGGATGAGGTCCTTTTTCAGGAGATGGATCTGCCGGGACGTTCTGGGTTGGGGGTTGTTCACGAGTTCTTCTTCCAGGGCTTCGATTCGCTCACCGGTTTTTTCAAGAACGGCAAAGTAGCTGTCCACCACAGCGTCAATGAGGGAATAGGCGAGGTAGTCGGGACCCAGTTTCCTGATCCTTCCTCTGGCCTTGCGCAGCCGATCCCGGACCGGTTCGAAAAGCGGGTTGTCCCTCTCCTGGAATGTAAAGACAAAGTGTGGCCCGAAAACGATGCTGACCTGCTCCACTCTCAGCCGGTGGATCGAGTCGTCATAGGAAAGGATTTTTAGAAAGAGGCACAGGTTATCTTCGTAGTCGTCGAGCTTGGGCCGCTGGTCGGTGTTCATGACATCTTCGAGCAGCAGGGGGTGGAGGTTGTAGTATTTTCCCAAGGCACCGATCACGTCCACCTCATGCACACCCACAATGTCCAGCCAGGTGACGCTGTCCTTGTCCTTGTACGGGAAGCTTTCGAAAATCGTGTTGAGTTGCCTCTCTTCCAATCCGGCTTCCGTGTAGTCGATGAGCCTCAGCTTTACCCTTTCCTTCTGATCCTCACCGATGTGTACGAGAGTGCCCGGCGGCAGGCCGGCTTTCTTTGATATTTTCTTCACGAGCTTTGCCATAATGACCTCCCTCTTAGGTCGCGTTTTCCACAGCTCCCTGGATGTCACGATCCTTCAGTGCACGGAGCAAGCCTACTGCCAAGTTCAAGAGGAGTTTATCTCTTGTAACAGTTCAGCCCCTTGAAATAAAGATAGAAAAATGCACCAGAGGCGCATAAAGGCCATGGGGGGCCCTCTAAATACAGAACAACGAAGACGCCACACCTCCATGGCCTGAGCCATCCATTTCAAAGGGCTAAACGGTTACTCCCTCTGTTGTTTCTTGGACTCAAAGAGTTTCCTCTCCGAAAGGGCTCGTTGATTCAAAAGGCGCGGTATGATAGAAAGAGGTGATGAACGTGCTTTTTCTCTCATCTGAAGTGACCCCCTATGCGAAGACGGGCGGATTGGCCGACGTGGCCGGATCTCTTCCGGGAGCGCTCAAAAGGCTCGGCGTCGACGTGTCCGTAGGGTTACCCCTGTACAGGTCAGTCAGGGAGGGTGCCTTCCAGAGGCAGTTGGTCCTGAAAGGGCTTCAGGTTCCCCTGGCAGGCCAATCGCTGGTTGGAAACGTTCACGCCACGGAAACGCAGGAGGGCGCTCCGGTCTACCTGTTCGAGAGAGAAGATCTGTTTGATCGCCCCAACCTTTACCGCACCCCGGAAGGGGATTACTACGACAATCTCGAACGGTTTGCATTTTTCAGCCGTGCTGCACTTCTCTTTGCCAAAGGGACAGGGATGACGTTTGATCTAATTCACTGCCATGACTGGCAGACCGGTCTCATCCCAGCGTATCTGAACACCCTGTTCCGGCCGGATCCCTTCTTCTCCTCCACCGCCACCCTGTTCACCATCCACAACATCGGATATCAGGGTCTTTTCCCCAAAGAGAAACTGTCCGTATGCGGACTCCCGGCCGAGACCTTTCACCCGGAAGGAGTGGAGTACTGGGGCTCGATCAGTCTTCTCAAGGCCGGCATTATCTATTCGGATGCCGTGACGACTGTGAGCCCGACCTACAGCCGGGAGATCCAAACCTCCGAGTTCGGATTGGGTATGGAAGGGATCCTGCGAAACAAGTCCGCAGCGCTCCATGGAATCCTGAACGGCGCGGACTATTCGGTGTGGGACCCGGCGACAGACCCTCATATCGCCTCCAACTACGATTCGGACCGTCTGTCCGAGAGGAGGGTCAACAAAGCGGCTCTCCTGAGGGAGACGGGTCTTGAGTCCGGTCTTGTGGAGAGGCCGGTCCTGGGCATGACTTCCCGCCTCTCCCATCAGAAGGGATGTGACCTGCTTATCCCGATCCTTGACGAGCTTGCGGGAAGGAATGTCGGACTGGTGATCCTGGGCGAGGGAGAGGCGCGCTTTGAAAGGGTTCTGCAGGATGCGGCGGAAAGATACCCGGGAAAGATCTCCGTGACAATCGGTTTTGACGAAGCCCTGGCCCACCGGATCCTGGCCGGAGTCGATCTCTTCCTGGTTCCCTCTCTCTACGAACCGTGCGGCTTGACCCAGATGTATGCTTTGAAATACGGAACTCTGCCTGTGGTCCGCGCCACCGGCGGCTTGGAGGACACGATCCAAGACTTTGCTCCTCAAACCGGAACAGGGAACGGGTTCAAATTCGGCGCCTATGAGGCGAAAGCGCTTCTGTCCGCCATCCAAAGAGCCGTGGATCTCTGGAACGATAAAGAGGCCTGGGAGGCTTTGATGAGGAGAGGAATGGCAGCGGACTTTTCATGGAAACGTTCAGCCGAAAGATATCTGGATCTCTATCAGTCTCTTGTTGCCGCCCGCCGCCGCTTGTGATCTTTCGCGTTCTCGTGTTAGACTTTTTATGGCTTTTTCTGCTTCAGATCCCCTTTGCGAAGGAACTTCATCCATGCCCCACAACGTACTGTATGATGTGACACTGCTCACGGAGGACGACCTCTACCTCTTCAATGAAGGAAATCATTTCCATCTTTACGAGAAGCTGGGCGCGCACGTCGTCACTCGGGGAGGAGAGAGGGGCACCTATTTCGCCGTCTGGGCGCCGGATGCCGAGATCGTCTATGTCATGGGCGATTTCAACGGTTGGAACCAAACCAGCCATGCCCTCCGTTCCAAAGCCGTCTCAGGCATCTGGGAGGGCTTCATCCCGGGAGTCAAAACGGGGGTGAAGTACAAGTTCCGCGTGTGCTCGCGGTATCAGGGCTACAGGGCGGACAAGGCAGACCCTTTTGCCTTTCACGGGGAAACCCCGCCCTTCACCGCCTCCATCGTGTGGGATCTGGATTATCGATGGGGTGACGAGGCGTGGATGAAGGCCCGCCGCGAACAGAACCACGCCCGGTCCCCCATGGCCATCTACGAAGTGCACCTCGGTTCCTGGATGAGGGTGCCGGAAGAGAACAACCGGTTTCTCTCCTACAGGGAGGTCGCCCCGCGACTGGCCGAGTACGTGAAGCGCATGGGTTTCACCCACGTGGAGTTTCTACCGCTCATGGAGCATCCCTTTTACGGGTCCTGGGGGTATGAATCCCTCGGGTACTTTGCGCCCACCAGCCGCTACGGGACGCCTCAGGACCTCATGTTCCTCATCGACACACTCCATCAGAGCGGGATCGGTGTCATCCTGGACTGGGTGCCTTCCCACTTTCCCAGCGACGAGCACGGCCTCGCTTTCTTTGACGGAACCCATCTGTACGAGCATTTGGACGCGCGCCAAAGGATTCAGCCGGACTGGAACAGCTTCACCTTCAACTGCGGTCGGAACGAGGTGAGAGCCTTCCTGATCAGCAGCGCCATGTTTTGGCTGGGGGTCTACCACGCCGACGGGCTTCGCGTGGATGCCGTGGCTTCCATGCTCTACCTCGACTACTCCAGAAAACAAGGGGAGTGGATTCCCAACGTCTACGGGGGAAGGGAGAACATGGAGGCCATCGCGTTTCTCCGCCGTTTCAACGAGGAGGCTTACCGGGAGCATCCGGACATCCAGACCATGGCCGAAGAGTCCACGGACTGGCCCATGGTTTCCAGACCCAACTACGTCGGGGGCTTGGGGTTCGGCATGAAATGGGACATGGGGTGGATGCACGACACGCTGGACTACATGGCCAAAGACCCGGTGCACAGGAGGTACCACCACAATCGCCTGACCTTTCGGCTGATCTACGCCTACCACGAGAACTTCATTTTGCCTCTCTCGCACGACGAGGTCGTTCACGGCAAGGGCTCGCTGTTGAGGAAGATGCCGGGCGACGACTGGCAGAAGTTCGCGAATCTCAGACTGCTCCTGGGCTACATGTACGCCCAGCCCGGCAAGAAGCTCCTGTTCATGGGAGGGGAGTTCGGGCAGTGGAACGAGTGGTACCACGACGCGAGCCTCGACTGGGGACTGCTGGACAATCCCCTTCACGGAAATCTTCAGCACTGGGTGGCGGACCTCAACCGCCTCTACCGGCAGGAACAGGCCCTGCACGCTCTGGACTTCGACCCTTCAGGGTTTGAGTGGATCGACTGCAACGACTCCCAGCACAGCGTGGTGAGCCTCCTTCGAAAGAGCGGCTCGGGAAGGGACGATCTTCTGGTGGTATTCAACTTCACCCCTGTGCCCAGGAACGGATATCGCGTGGGTGCGCCAAAAGCCGGATTCTGGAAAGAAATGCTCAACAGCGACGCGGCCGAATATGGGGGCAGCGGCATGGGCAACCTGGGTGGGAAGGAGACCGAGGAGGTGCCCTGCCACGGCAGGCCGTGGTCCCTCGACCTCGCCCTGCCGCCGCTGGCAGCGGTGTTTTTCAAACAGGAAAAACACCCATAGGATCACCGGGCAGGGAGATACTTCTTTCGTTCGCTCAAGTAGTAGAGCACGGGCACGGTCATGCGCGAGAGGAGAAGGGAAGCCACTTCCCCTGCCATGAGGGAAAGGGCGAGGCCCTGGAAGATCGGATCGAAGAGGATCACCCCCGCGCCCACGACCACGGCGGCAGCGGTGAGCATCATGGGCCGAAACCGCACGGCGCCTGCATCCACCACCGCCTCCTCCAAAGGCATCCCCTGCTTGAGCCGGAGCTCGATGAAGTCCACGAGGATGATGGAGTTGCGCACCACAATGCCGGCCCCGGCAATGAACCCGATCATGGAGGTGGCGGTGAAAAAGGCGCCCATCAAGGCGTGGGCCGGCAGGATGCCCACCAGAGAAAAGGGAATCGCCGCCATGATGGTCACCGGAGTCTTGAAAGACTGGAACCAGCCCACCACCAGGATGTAGATCAACACCAGAACCGCAGCAAAGGCCAGGCCCAGGTCCCGGAACACCTCGTAGGTGATGTGCCACTCCCCGTTCCACTTCATGGAGAACCGCTCCAGAGACCCCGGCTGGGTTGAAACATGGCGCTCCAGGCTGTATCCCTCGGGCAGTTTCATCTGATCCAGGGCCTTGTTCATTTTCAGGATCGCATACACGGGGCTCTCTTCGCTGCCGGCCACATCTCCGGTCACATAAACCACGGGCATGAGGTTCTTGTGGGTGATGCTCTTGTCCGCGATCTCCTCCCGGATAGACACCAGTTCTCCCAGGGGCACGAGATTTCCCTTGTTTCCCATGACCTTTAAGGCCTTGAGATCCTGAACGCTGGAGCGCTCGCTCTTGGGAAGCCTCAGAAAAATGGGGACATCCTCCTTTTCCTTCGGGACATGAAGCAGTCCCACCTTCATCCCTTCGACGGCGATTCGAAGGGTAAGCGCAATCTGTTCCACGGAAATGCCGTTCAGAGCGGCCTTTTCACGGTTCGCTTCGAAAACGAACTTGGTCTGGTCGTCTTCCACGTACCAGTCCACATCCACGACGCCTTGTGTTTTTTCGAAGACCTCTCTGATCTCCCGGGCGATCTGGATCTGACGCCGGTAGTCCGGTCCGTATATTTCGGCCACAAGGGTTTGCAGCACCGGGGGCCCGGGCGGCACCTCGGAGACCTTCACTCGCGCCTGATGCCCGGCTGCAATCCGCTGTAGCTCCGGCCGGACTCTCTTGGCGATGTCATGGCTCTGAGCCTTGCGCTCACCTTTTGGAAGCAGATTGACCTGGATGTCCGCCGAGTGAGGTTCCCGGCGAAGAAAATAGTGACGCACCAGTCCGTTAAAGTTGTAGGGGGCCGCTGTGCCCACGTACAGAAGGACTTCCGTCACTTCAGGGAGCGCACGGAGGGCATCGGCCATCTCACGGGTGACCGCTGCGGTTTGCTCCAGGGTCGTTCC
>JALOPA010000696.1 GCA_025454125.1 Thermodesulfobacteriota bacterium | reverse complement strand
GGTCCATGACGTCCTGTTTCTTTTTGCCGATCGCCTTCCTCAGTTCGTCCGCCTCGGCCAGGCTGTAGTTGGCCAGGACCTGGGCGATCTTCATGACCTGTTCCTGGTACAGGATGACGCCGTAGGTCTCCTTCAGGATAGGCTCGAGGCGGGGAAGGAAGTACTTGATCTTGCTCTTTCCGTGTTTGCCGGCGATGAACTCTTCCACCATGTTGCTCCCGAGGGGACCGGGCCGGTAAAGGGCCACCAAGGCGATGAGGTCTTCAAAGACCTCGGGCTTGAGCCTTCGCAGAAGGTCTTTCATCCCCGAGCTTTCAAGCTGGAACACGCCCGTGGTTTTGCCTTCGCTGCACAGCTGGTAAGTGGCCGGGTCATCCAGCGGGATCTTGTCGATGTCGATCTTGCGGCCGGCGGTTTTCTCGATGAGCCCGAGGGCGTGCTTGATGACCGTAAGGGTCTTGAGCCCGAGGAAGTCGAACTTGATGAGGCCCAGCCGTTCGATCTGCTCCATGGTGAACTGGGTCATCACTTCCTCGTTGGTCCCCTTGAACAGAGGGAGGTAATCCACGAGGGGCCGGTCGGAGATGACCACGCCTGAGGCATGGGTCGAGGCGTGCCTCGAGAGGCCTTCAAGGGACCGGGCAATCGCCAGGAGTTTTTTGTATTGGGCCTCTCCCTGTTCGAGCTTTCTCAGCTCCGGCTCCTCCTCCATGGCCTTGGCGAGACTCACCTTGGGGCCTGCCGGAACCAGCTTGGCGATCCGGTCCACATCCCCGTAGGTGATGTTGAGGGTCCGGCCCACGTCGCGGATGACCGCCCTGGCTTTCATGGTCCCGAAGGTGATGATCTGGCAGACATTGTCCCGGCCGTATTTCTCGGCCACATAGCGGATCACGTCATCCCGGCCGTTCATGCAGAAGTCAATGTCAATATCCGGCATGGTGATGCGCTGGGGGTTGAGAAACCGCTCAAAGAGCAAACCGTACTTCATGGGGTCCACGTTGGTGATCTTGAGGCAGTAAGCCACCAGGGACCCGGCGGCCGAACCCCGGCCCGGGCCCACGGGGATGTCCGAGCGCCTGGCATAGTCGATGAAATCCGCGACGATCAGGAAGTACCCGGCAAAGCCCATTTTGACGATCTCGACGAGTTCGTACTCCAGCCGGTCCTGGTACTCCTGAACCTGTTCAGGCGTGAGGGCTATCGCCTCCTCACGGATCTGCTCGATCCGCTGCTCCAGGCCCTCTCGGGCCGCTTCTTTGAGCAGCTCCTCGAGGCTCTTGCCGGCAGGAACCTGGAAGACCGGGTACTTGTAGTGGCCGAAGTCCATTTGAAACATGCAGCGCCTTGCCACGGCGGCGGTGTTGTCCAGGGCTTCGCTGAACTCCTCTTTGCCTAGGGTTGAGGCCATTTCCTCGCGGGACTTGAAGTAAAACTCGGTGGTCGAAAACTTGAGGCGTTTGGTGTCCTCAAGGGTCTTGCCGGTCTGAATGCAGAGAAGGGCATCATGAGCCTCCGCATCTTCCCGGTTCAGGTAATGGCAGTCGTTGGTGGCGACAAGTGGGATGGACAGTCGGCGGCCCAGCTCCTTGAGCAGGCGATTGACCGTCTTTTGCTCAGGGAGCAGATTGGCCTGCACCTCAAAATAGAAGCGGTCCCGGTCGAAGAGGGACGCAAAGGCCTCGGCCTCTTTTCTGGCCTCTTCGTGCCGGCTGTTGTTGAGGAGGTAAGGGATCCTCCCTTTCAGGCAGGCGGACAAGGCGATCAGCCCTCCGTGGTGCTGTCGGAGAAGCTCCATGTCCACCCTGGGGTGGTAGTAGAAACCTTCCAAATGGGCCAGAGTCACCAGGCGGCAGAGGTTCTTGTACCCTTCATCGTTCATGGCCAGAAGAACGAGGTGGTGGGCGTTGGGGCTTCCGTCCTGCGGCATGGCGCGGTCTTTTCGGTTTCCTGAAGCGACGTACACCTCACAGCCCAGAACCGGCTTGATTTCCTTGCCCGGGCACTTGGTGAAAAACTCCACGGCGCCGAAAATGTTCCCGTGGTCCGTGATGGCCACGGCTTCCATGTTGAGAGCGCGGGCTTTGTCCAGCAGCTGACCGATGCGGATCGCGCCGTCCAGGAGGCTGTACTCCGTGTGAACGTGAAGGTGAACAAAGGGAGAGGGAGTGGTCAAAGGAACCTCATTGCATTCGATGTCGGGACAAAGTGACAAAGGGACAGAGGGACAGAGGGTCGGTGTTTTCTGCTTTGTGCCTTTGTATCTTTGTCCCTTTGTCCCTGTCTACATTCGTGCCTCGGCCCTCAAGCTGAGGCGTTAGCCGACAGCGGTTGATTTCAAAAACACCTTTGCTGATTCTTCCCAATCAGAGGCGAATGTCAAGGGGGTTTTGAAGAGGGCATTGACGAGCGTTTCTTCATGGTGTAAGGTTCCGGCCATGTGATTTTTCCTCATTCGGAACGACCCTGATTTATCTAACTTCCAAAGGGGATATCGTTTTCGGCCTTTCTCTAATTACTTCCAGAGACCTCAAAATACTGTGCCTGCCATGACGACGAAAGACAAGGACCGCTTTGAGAGAAAAATTGCCAGGATGAGGGCAGACCAAGAGCGATTGAGAAACGAGATCGCCCTGCTCCGAAAAGAAAACCGTGAAGC
>JALOPA010000695.1 GCA_025454125.1 Thermodesulfobacteriota bacterium | reverse complement strand
GGTTAAAACATGGACTTTAGACTGACCAAAGATCAGGAGCAGATTCAGAAGGCGGCGAGGGATTTCGCCAAGGGAGAATTCGACAAGGAGATCGCGCTGGAGCATGAGCGAGCGCACAGCTTTCCCAAAGAGATCTGGAAGAAAGCATGCAATTTGGGATTTCTCGGGATTCATTATCCCGAGAAATTCGGCGGACAGGAATACGGCATCATGGAGAACACCCTGGTGACGGAGGAATTCTGCCGCCAGGACTCGAGCCTCGGGATCGCCGTCAGCCTCGCGGATTTCGCATCGGAGATTCTTCTGCGCCACGGAACCGAGGAGCAGAAGATGAAGTACCTGGTTCCCATCACCCAAGGCGAGTTCATGAGCAGCGGAGGGTTCACGGAGCCGGACCATGGAAGCGACATCACCGCAATGAACACGACGGCCGTCAAGTCCGGCGACGAGTACGTGATCAACGGGGTAAAAACCTTCATCACCAACGGAACCATCGCCAACTTTGTGCTCGCCCTGTGCCAGACCGACCCCGAGGCCAAGCCGAGCTACCGGGGACAATCGGTCATCCTTGTGGAGCGAGGCACTCCGGGCTTCACGTCCAACGACGTGGGCGACAAGATGGGGATCAAAATGACCGCCACCGCAGAGCTTTCCTTCAATAACGTGAAGGTCCCCGCGTCGAATCTGGTGGGCAAAGAGGGCAAGGGCTTTTATCAGGTCCTCGAGTTCTTCGATGAGAGCCGCGTCGAAATCGCAGCCCAGGCCCTGGGAATCGCCGAAGGGGCTTTTGATCGAGCCTTGGCTTACACCAAGCAGCGAACCCAGTTCGGGAAAAGGCTCGCGGACTTTCAGGTGACCCAGCACAAGCTTGCGGACATGGTCACGAAGATAGAAACCGCGCGGCTCATCATCTACCGGGCGGCCTGGAATTTTGACCAGGGAATCATTGACCCGAAACTGACTTCCATCGCGAAGATGTATGCGGGCCGGATCGCCGTGGAAGTGGCGGACGAGGCGATTCAGCTTCACGGCGGATACGGCTACATGCTGGAGTACGAGGTGGAGCGCTTCTACCGGGACGCGAAGATCATGGAGATCTACGAGGGGACCAAGGAAATCCAGAAGAACACGATCGCCAGCGCCGTGCTTGGAAAATTCTAGCAACAAGAAGCAAAGAGCGAAGAGCTTAGAGCAAAGAGCGTAGAGCATAGAGCTAAGAGCAAGGGCTCAAGAAGAAAAAACTTGATGTTGCTCTTCGCTCTACACTCTCAACTCTGCGCTCGATGCTGATTTTCCTTCCTTATTGATTCAATAAAGAACACTCAGCGGAACTCAATCCAGAAGGGGGTGCCCAATGACCTTGACCTACAACCAGAAGCTCATGGGTGAGATCAGGGGAGATCACAAGAAGTGGCAGGAGAAACTGGATGAGATTTTCCGTGCCTCGCCGCAGCGTCTGGAGCGCTTTTCAACGGTTTCGGACATGGAGATCAAGAGCCTCTACACGCCTGAAGACGTGGAACAAGAGGATTTCCAGAAGGCCCTGGGGTTTCCGGGCGAGTATCCCTTCACGCGGGGGGTCCAGCCGTCCATGTACCGGGGCAGGCTTTGGACCATGCGTATGTTTGCGGGGCTGGGCTCCGCCACGGACACGAACAAGCGATTTCTTCACCTGGTCAAGGAAGGCCAGACCGGGCTTTCCACCGCCTTTGACATGCCGACCCTCATGGGATATGACTCGGATTCTCCTCGGGCAAGGGGCGAGTGCGGCAAGTGCGGGGTCGCGATTGACACGCTGGTGGACATGGAAGATCTTTTCGAGGGGCTTCCCATTGATCGGATCACCACCTCCATGACCATCAACCCCCCGGCTCCGGTCCTCTGGGCCATGTACATTGCGGTGGCCGAGAATCGGGGCATTGACCGGAAGGTCATCGGCGGCACGATCCAGAACGACATGCTCAAGGAGTTCATTGCCCAGAAGACCTTCATGTGCCCGCCCAAACCCTCCTTGCGGCTCATCACGGACACGGTGGAGTTCGGCACAGAGGAAGTGCCCAGGTGGAACACGATCAGCATCAGCGGGTACCACATCCGCGAAGCCGGTTCCACAGCGGTTCAGGAACTGGCCTTCACGCTGGCCGACGGCATCGCGTACACTCAGGCCGCCATTGAGAGGGGATTGGATGTGGACGAGTTCGCTCCCCGGTTTTCTTTCTTTTTCAACTCCCACCTCGATTTCTTCGAGGAAGTCGCGAAATTCAGGGCGGGCCGGCGCATGTGGGCCAGGATCATGAGAGAGCGGTTCAAAGCCAAGGATCCGCGTTCGTGGTGGCTGCGCTTTCACACCCAGACGGCCGGGTGCTCGCTCACGGCGCAGCAGCCCTACAACAACATCGTGAGGACCGCGATCGAGGCCTTGGCCGCGGTCATGGGAGGCACTCAGTCCCTTCACACGAATTCACTGGACGAGGTGCTGGCCATCCCGACCGAGGAGGCTGCCACCATAGCGCTCAGAACCCAACAGATCATCGCCGAGGAGGCTGGAGTGGCCAACACCATTGATCCTCTGGGGGGATCCTATTTTGTGGAAGCGCTCACGAACCGGATGGAGGAAGAAGCTTCCGCCCTCATCCAGAAGATCGACGACATGGGCGGGAT
>JALOPA010000694.1 GCA_025454125.1 Thermodesulfobacteriota bacterium | reverse complement strand
GCGCACCGCATCTTCGTTCAGGAAGCCCTGGTCGAAGGGGATGTGGCAGAACCCCTGCCCTTCCTCATTCACAACCAGGCCCTCCTTCAAAAACTCAAAACCCTAGAGGAAAAGCTGAGACGCCGGGATCTCGTGGCAGGGGATGCGGTCCTGGCGGACTTTTATTCTTCCAGACTGCCGGGCGTCTGCGATCTTCGGACCCTGAAAAAGATCATCCGGGAAAAGAGAGGTGATTCGTTTCTGAGGCTCAAACCGACCGATCTTCTCCTTGCCAGCCCCGATGAGGAGGATCTCGCCAAGTATCCGGACCGGGTTGCGGCAGGCGGCAAAAGCCTTGAATGCACCTATGCCTTTGCCCCGGGCAGAGAGGAAGACGGTGTCACCCTTCGGGTCCCTTCAGGGCAAGTCTCCAGCGTGCCTGTCGAATGCCTGGACTGGAGCGTGCCCGGCCTCTTGAAAGAGAAGGTGACCGCTCTCATCAAAGGGCTTCCCAAGACTTACAGAAAACAACTGGTCCCTGTGCCTGGAACCGTTGAAATCATTCTGGAGGGGATGGAGAAAGGGGGCGCTTCCCTCATCAATGCACTCTCCCGTTTTGTCTACAAGAGGTTTGGCGTGGACATCCCGGCCTCTGTCTGGGCCGGCGTCGAGGTCCCGGAGCATCTGAGAATGCGCATTTCTGTCGTAGACCCCTCCGGCAAGGCCCTGGAGTCAGGGAGAGATCTACCCCTTCTCATCCAGGCGGACGAAAAGAGGCACGGCGCCGAGTCTTCATCCGCCTGGAAGCGAGGCCAGGCCAAGTGGGAAAAGCAGGGCCTTCTGTCCTGGGATTTCGGGCCCTTGCCCGAGAGCATTCCTTTGACCGACCGTCTTGTAGCTTACCCGGCTCTTTCCCCTGACAAGGAATTTGCGCGGCTTCGCCTTTTCCGCACGCCGCAGCAGGCCTTGGCCTCCCATGAAAAGGGCGTGCAGCTCCTCCTGACGCTCCATCTGGCAAAGGATCTCAAGCATGTCCGTCGATCTCTTGCGCTGCCTTCAGAAGCCTATGCGGGAGCCAGGTACTTCGGCGGTATGGGAGCCATGGAAGAATTTCTGTATCAGGCCCTTTTGAGATACCAGTTCAGAAAGAATGTGCGCACAGAGCAGGAGTTCCTCGCCCACGCGGAAACCAGCAAGCAAGCCCTGTTCGAAAAAGCCAAAAAACTCAAGACCGAGGCCGTGGGAATCCTGGAGGGATACGACAGGACACGGTCCACCATTCACACGATCGAGCGGGCCAACCCGTCCCACGGCGCAGTGCTCGCGCTCTGCGCACACATCCGGAAAGAATTGGACGCTCTGATTCCGAGAAACTTCACAGAACTTTATTCCCTGGAGGACTTGCCCCACCTCTCCCGCTATCTCAAAGCCCTTGAGATGCGGGCCGAGCGAGGCGCTCATGACCCGGAAAAGGACAAAGCCAAATCCGCCCAGTTAGAGGAATTCGCTCATGCCCTGGAAACGATGAGAGCGGGTGTGGGCCCTGCGACTTCTGATGAGAAACGGGCTGCCGTCGTGAACTTCCGCTGGATGGTCGAAGAGTACAAGGTCTCCCTCTTTGCCCAGGAGTTGAAGACCCGGTTCCCGGTTTCGAAGAAGAAACTGGAGGAGGCACGCAAAGAGATCGAACGGATGGTCTGATCCGCCGCTTCCGTTAAGAGGCAGGATCGCAATGTCCTTTCGAGTCCCGCTTAAGAAGGGGGGCGAGAAATCCAACGCGGAGCGTTGTCCCGAGCGTAGAGAGGGATCATACAAGATCCTTCGCTTTGCTCAGGATGACTCGCCGAGGCGAGTCAGATTTCTCCCGGAGTTTACCCTGAGGCACTCGAAGGGGTCGAAATGACAGAAAACAGGCTCCCCGGTGATTGCGGCACAGCCTCGAAGGGACGAGCGTCCTATCGGAAATGCCATTCCCCCAGCCTGGGATGCCAGCGATACTGAAGTTCGAATTCCACCGGCACGTCCCCGCAGATTTCCTTTGCCCTTTCCTCAATCACAGCCATGGCGCTCTTGTTGTAGACCACTCCGCGCACGATAATCCCGTACTGGATGAGCCCTTCCTCCTTCGGCCTCACATCGAGCGCGGAGATAGGGAAGGTCGGTTCTATGGCGATCCTCGCCCTTACCTTGGCGGCCAAAGCCCTAAGCTGAAGGACCTGCCGCGCCTTTTCTGTGTCGGCGGGAGCCCGCTTGAGAACTTCATCCTTGACGGTTGCAATGATTTCCTCAGCCTTCTGAACGCTCGTGTCAAAGACCATGTCATAGTGCTTCGGGTCATCCCAGGCGTTCCCATAGATGAGATAGACGGCGCCAGCCATCTCCTTGTCGACTTTTGTGATCAGCCAGCGGGCGTTCTCCTCGTCGATCCCCTCCCTCTTGGTCAGCCGTTCGATCCGGTCCTCCATCGACGATTTGATGTGGACCCGAAAGGCAAAGGGGATGCCCCTCAGCAGGAAGTTGCCCCCTCTGCCCATAATCACCACATTGTCGTAAAGAGCGTACTCCAAGATCTGGGCCTGATTCAGGGCCACAAACCCTCTGAAGGACCATTTGTACCTTTCATAGACACTGGGTTGCTTCTCGTCATACTGCTTCGCAAACTCCCCCCATGTCTGGCCCGCCTTC
>JALOPA010000030.1 GCA_025454125.1 Thermodesulfobacteriota bacterium | reverse complement strand
TCCTTGAAGGATTTCATGCCCCACGGCCCGGCATAGGTACTGAGGCCAAGCGCGGCCAGAAATCCTGCCAGGGAAACGACAACCACCGACGGGAGCATTTGATACAGACTGATGCCTGAAGCTTTCATGGCCTGGAGCTCATTGTCGTTGGACAGGCGGTGAAAGGCCCCAAATACGGCCATCAGAAGGACGGCCGGCAGAGCGAAAAGAATCATGCCCGGCAAGAGGTAGACAATCATTCTGGCCAGCTGGAAGGGGTGAACCCCGTGGTTGATCATCCACTCCGCCAGATTGAGCATGCGGGCCGCCAGCACGATGAACAGGAACACCGCGAGGCTGGCCAGCAGGGTGGGCCAGATTTCATGGAAGATGTATTTGTGAAGAGTGAGTTTCAATCGATCACCCTGCGGGGATCTTCATGAAATCTGCGGACGCAGATTTCATATTGAATTCATGCGATTTCATAGTATGATTCCTCCTACCTTTTTCGTGGGCACCAAACGCCTTTCCCCCTCCTAAGAAGGGGGGCAGGGGAGATTTTACAGATGCTTTCCGTCACCGTGATCACCAAGAACGAAGCCGGCAACATCGGCGATTGCCTGAGGAGCGCGGCATGGGCCCAGGAGATCGTCGTGGTGGACGGATTCAGCGATGACGGCACTGCAGACTTAGCCAGAAGCCTTGGAGCCAGAGTCTTTCAGGAACCCTGGAAAGGGTTTGCCGGTCAGAAGAACAGCGCTGTGGACAAGGCAACAGGCGACTGGATCTTAAGCCTGGATGCCGACGAGAGGATCACCCCCGCACTGAGACAGGAGATTGAAGAGACGATCCGCCGCGAGGATGCCTGCCAAGGCTATTTCATCGCCCGGAAGAATTTTTTCTCAGGCCGGTGGATTCGGCACGGCGGGTGGTCTCCGGACTACAGTCTCCGACTCTTCAAGAAGGAATTCGGCCGGTTCGAAGATCGTGCGGTCCATGAAAAAGTTCTGGTCCAGGGACCGATCGGATATCTCAAGAACCCCCTGGAGCACTTCACGTACCGATCGGTGGCCGATTACCTGATCCGGATGGAGCGCTACAGCCGGTTGGCGGCCCACGAAATCGCGGAGGCGAAATGCCCGCCCCTCTGGTCGGCGCTGACGCTGAGGCCCGCCTTCACCTTTCTGAACATGTACCTCTTGAGAGGAGGCTTCCTCGACGGGAAAAAAGGACTGTTCCTGGCCGCGTCCTACGCGTACTACACCTTTCTCAAGTACTACCGGTTCTCGGAGAAAGATCTCGTCCCGCCGGGTCCGGAGCAGGACGAAAAAGAGGCCGTCTCTTGAAGCCCGCCTGCAGGACCATCCCGGAACACGTGGAGCTCTTGGGCCTTTGCGCCTTGGCTTTCGTTTTACCGAACCTGGAAAGCCCGAAATATTTTGCCCTTGCTCTCCTGGCGGGTGGAGCTTGGGTCAGATGGCTTTCCCGAAAGCCCCTAGAGTGGAAAAAGCTGGACAGCCTGGAGTGGCTCCTGATCGCCCTGTGGGGGATCAGCTTGGCCAGCACCGTCGCCAACTGGCCTCTTCCCAACGGGACCAAGGGCTTGAGGGCGCAAACGCTCATGCTGCTCCTATTCTGGATCATGTACAGACGTCAGCACGAGGCCGGTCCCATGCGCTGGTTTCTATCCGCCTTGGTTGCCGGGGTGGTCATCGGCCTGCCCTGGGGCTTCTGGGAGTGGCAGACCGGGATCCGTTCCGAATTCGAGTTTCATTCCGCAGGCGTGGTCACCCAGTCGGCCATCTACCTGGGGATCACGATTCTCGTCATGATAGGGGTTCTCCTGGACAGAGTCTCCGGTTTCGGCCACAGGGTCAAGGCGTCGATCAGCCTCTGCCTGCTCCTGTCTCTTGCAGGGCTGACCCTCATGGGGAGCAGAGGGGCCATCCTGGGTGTGCTCCTCACGGTCCTCGCGCTGGCTCCCCTTCTGCTGCGTCACAAAAAGTTCTGGATGGCGGCCGCAGCCTCCCTGCTCTTCATGGCGCTGATCGCAACGGGAGTTCTTCTGGCCACAACATCCTACAGCCTTGAGAGACGCCTTACCCATCTCTTCAGCAATGTCGGTCCCAACGGTCTCAAGCTTGACGAGCGGGACCAGAATGATCTCTTTCGTCTGGACCATTGGAAGGTCGGCTACGCCCAGGCCACTCAAGGCGGCCATTGGCTCCTCGGCATAGGTCCGGCAAATTTCAAATCCATCCAGGTCGACACCCTGCGGTTCAACACCCCTCTGGCCACGTACCCGTCGATCTGGAAGAAGCCCCATCACGCCCACAACCTGTTTCTCACCAAGTGGGCCGAGGAAGGACTGCTCGGGCTCTTGGCCTTTCTCCTTTTCCTGGGGTGCATGTTGTGGGGGCTCATCCGTCACAGGCCCCGCAACGGCCAATGGAACTGGTCGTGGGTTGCCGGGCTCGGTGCGCTCATCGTTCCCGTGGTGGCCGGATCATTCAACTGTTCTTTTGCGAACGAGTTCGCCTGGCTCTCCATGATCCTCATGGGCCACGCCATGGCCGTCCTGAGGCATGGCCGGGACTCCAATCCCCCACTGCCCATATAGTTCCCGGAGCTTCTCGAGCATGCCCTCCAGGCTGTGCGTCGCCCGAACCCGCTCATGTCTTTCTTGCCGTCGATTCTCAGGGACCCGGATCATGCGGATCGCTGTCTTCAGCGACGCACAGGCCGAGGCGATATCCCCATGGTCCACAGGAATCACGTCCTCCACGCCCCTCAGGGTTTCCAGCACCGAGGGCGTGCGGCACACCACCAGAGGAAGCCCCACGCTCCGGGCCTGAAGCAGGGACTGAGGAACGCCCTCATTCGCATAGGAAGTGAAGAAGTAAAGGTCCAGCGCGGAGAAATATTTCTCGATCTCTTCCTGATGGCCGGGGAAAATCAGCCGGCCTTCCAGCCCCATTCCCTTGGCTGTGTCCTGGAGCCGCACCCGCTGCGGTCCGTCGCCGACCAGAATAAACTTGAACGGCGGGGGCATCTGAGCCGCGGTGTCGATAAAAAAATCAAGGCCCTTCCAGCTTCTCAGGACACAGATGTTGCCCACGAGAAGGTCCTCCTCAGAGAACCCGTGTTTTTCCCTGATCTCTTTTCGCCAAGCCGAGGAAAAGCGGAACCGGTCTGAGTCAATTCCGGTGGGAACCGCGACGATCCTCTCTGGAGGGATTCCGCAGTCGGCCAGACTCTCCCGAATCGCCTCGCTGGTCGTCAGGATCCGATGAGGGAAGGCCTTGTAGCTGAAGGCCGAGCCGATGGGCGTGCTCACATGTCTTGTCCTGATGACGAGAGGCACTCCGAGCACGCGAGCCGCCAGCCCTGCCATCCAGCTGTCATCCGAGGAATGGGTGTTGAGCACGTCCGGCTTGAGTCGGGCGATCAGTTTGAAGAGGCGAACCCATGAGGGCAGGTCTCCCTTGCTGCCGAACCGGACCGCGTGAACTTCAAACCCCTCTGCCCGAGCGCGAGAGAAAAGGCGGCTGTGCGCAGGGGCAATGAGGGCCGTTGCACAGCCGTACCGCCTCATGCCACGGAGTTCCTCCATGATCCGGATCTCCTGGCCGCCCCAGCCGTCCGAGCACTCGGTGTGGACAATTAGGGGCCTGCGCTCAGGCATTCTTCACCCAACGAACCGAACAAATGAATGAACCGAGAAGATCGTCACCCCGGCGAAGGCCGGGGTCCAGAATACCTTGATGTTTCTGGATTCCGGTTTTCGCCGGAATGACACAAAAGAGAAGATCGGAATTTATCTCAACCATTCGAAAACACGCATGGCTTCTTGGTTTCAAACCTGTTTTTGCTTCCGCTCCAGCACCTGCTTCATGACCCCTTCGAGACGCGTGACATAAACTCCGAAATCGTTGTCAAGCATCGCTTCCCGGCCGCCTGCCCCCATGCGACGCCGCAGCCCCTCATCCTGGCCCAGCGTTTGGAGCGTGGTCAGCCACTGATCCTTGACCTCTCTCTTGTTTCCGCTTACCGGCAAGACAAATCCGGACTTGCCCTCGTCCACGAGCTCGTGAGCCCCACAAACATTGCTGACCACCACAGGCAGACCGCTGCTCATGGCTTCGAAGACCACGTTGGCGCAGGAATCAAAAAAGGTGGGATGCGCCAGGACATCCGCCGCCTGGTAACAGGTCACCATGTCGTCCAGCTCTCCGGCGTAGACGCTGTTGTGCGGCATGAGGGACGGTCTCCGTTTCCCAACGACGATCAGCTTCATCCCGGGGGACCGGGCGACCCGATCCTGGAAGATGTCCCGCAGGAGAGCGAAATTCTTGAGCAGGAGGTTGTGGGCGACAAAGAGGACGGCCACGTCCGAAGGCTGGAGCCCCCACCTTGCCCTGAGCCTGTCCGCGGCCCCCCTTCCCTTTGCAGGGCGAAACAGGCCTGTGTCCACGCCGTTGTGCAGCACGCCGACCGATTCGGCGCTGGCGCCCGCGGCGACAACCTGGTCTGCGGCGAAACGGGAGTTGGCGAGAAAAAACGCGCCGGGGCGACGAAGCAGTCCCACCTGTTTGCGAATGATGGCGGTGTGCTTCGGCGACCGGCTTCGAAGCCTCTTGTACCATCGAAGAAGCCCGTGGTACGCGTTCAGGGAATGGTCGAGAAAGTATTGATGCGCGCCGCCTCCCAGACGGTGAAGATCCGAAGGGTGATTGAATCCCCAGTCTACAGACAGGTCGGGCCGCACCTCTGCAAGCACCGCGTCGATCCGCTTCATGCCGTGATAGACCGAGACCCCCGGCACAGGCCCGCCCCGATCCGTGACCACGTGCACCTCGTGCCCCCGGTCCGACAGGGCCCTGCTCAGGCGAAAGGCAAAATTCTCTGCGCCGCCGCCCGCCATCTCAAAAATCGGAGTGGAAAGGAGGAGCTTCAACCTTCCGCCCTTTGCAGCTCCGTGTAGAAGGTCTCAAACCGGCGCACCACCGCGCCGATCTCATACCTCTCCAGCACCCGGGCCCGGCCGGCCTCGCCCAGCCTCTTTCTTTGCTCCTCGCCCATACCGAGCAGCCGGGCCCATGCCTCGGCAAGACGTCCCGGTGATCGAGGAGGAATCACCACGCCCGTATCCCCCACAAGCGCCCCGGCATCCCCCACGTCGGTGACCACGCACGGAACGCCGCAGGCCATGGCCTCCCCCACAGCATTGGAGAAGCCCTCCCCGTAGGCGGAGGCGGACGTCGCGATGTCCATGGCCGCGAGGAGTCTCGGCACGTCCTCCCTCCGGCCGAGCAGGTGGACCTTGTCCCGGATGCCCGAATCCATCAGCGCCGTGACCTGTGCATTCGAAGCCGCCATGCCGTCTCCGGCGAGGACGAAATGCACGGAATCTTCCGCCGCAGCCAGCGACGAGGCGGCCCTGAAGAAAGTCGCATGATCCTTCATGGGATCGAACCTGGCCACGAAGCCAATGAGTGAGTCCTCTTGACGGAGACCCAGTTGTTCAATAAGCCACGCCCTCGCCGCCGCATCCGGCCGGAATCGTTCGATATCGAAACCGTTGGGAATGACCGTCATCCGACGGGTGGAGTAGCCTCTTTTTTCGTGAACCTCTTTGCCCTTCTCCGAATTCACGAGGATAGCATGTGGGAAGCGGGACAACCTCGCGCTCGACCACACGGTGAGCGCGGTCAGGGGGCTGTAGTTTCTCAAATCCATGTCCGAACATCGTATCCCCCACACGATTCTTTTCACGGCCGAGGCTTTTCCGGCAATGAGCCCGAGGAGGTCTGCGTGATAGAGCCATGTTTGGAGAACATCAGGCTTCTCCTTTCGCAGCAAACGGCAAAACTTCAGCAGCCCCGCTGGATTGGGCCGCCCCAAGCGCATGCCCAGTTCCAGGACAGGGACCCCGTCGGCCGCCAGCCTCTCTCCGACCGGCCCTCGACCGGCCATGGAGACGACCAGGGGCGAGAAAGCCCTGGGATCCATGCGCGTCACGAGTTTGTGAAGCATCTGCTCGGCGCCGCCCGTGTTGAGCTCTGTGATCAGGTGTACGATTTTGATGGGTTTCAATGTTGCGTTCATAAAAAACCGTCACCCCGGCGAAAGCCGGGGTCCAGGAAATCCATAATAAGTTGAAAACACTGGATTCCGGCTTTCGCCGGAATGACGGAAAAAGGCGTTTTCGGACTTCTTACAAACCCGTCAATGCTGATGGACTCGTAAAAAGTCCCTTAGGGCCGTCAACGTTCCCTCACGCCGCTTTTCGTTAGTTCCGCAAACAACCCTTCCCACATCGCCGTGACCCTCTCGATCCGGTACTGCGCCGGAAGAAGCCCTGTCTTCAGACTCTGCTTGGCGTCGATAACCTCGGTGATCTTCTGCCCGAGCCTTTCCCAGTCCCCTTCCTGGACCAGCCATCCGTTCTCGCCTTCCCGAAGGATCTCGGCCGTCCCTCCGGGACAGTTGAAGGCCAGGACCGGGGTGCCGCAAGCAAGGGACTCCAGCACCGTGTTGGGAGACCCTTCCCAACGGGAAGAGGACACGAAGAGATCGGCGTGATGCATGTAGGGGAAAGGGTTGTCTCGGTGGCCGGCAAAGGTCACCCTGTCTCTGACCTTCAGGCGCTCGGCGAGCTTTGCCAGTCTTTGCCGCTCCAGCCCGTCTCCCACCAGGGTGAGCCTGAGGCGAAGGTCCTTGTGCCACGCTTTCTCAAATGCCCTGAGAAGAAGATCAAAACCCTTCTGATAATGAAGCCTTCCCACGGCGACAAGGTTTCCGTCTTTCTGCTCATAGGGATTGCCTGCGTTTTCGCTCTCCTCTTTGATTCTCTCAAGGTTCACAGGGTTGGAGATCACCTGGATCTTCCTCGTTTTCAGGGAGAACCGTTCCACCAGATCCCGTCGCATGTACTCCGAATTGCAGACCACCCTGTCGGCCAGAGGATAGGTTTTTCTGTATAGAAGACGGTAGAGCAAGGGGGCCGAGGTGTGCTGGAGTCGCACGCTCGGCGTATTGGCCTCACGAACGACCAAACGAGTGGCCCGAGGCAGCAAGGGCTTGAGCATCAAGAGGGCGATGTTCAGATGCCCTAGAGTGGAAACCAACACGCTGGGCTTGAGTCTCCAGCAGAGCCCCAGGATTTTCAGGGGTGCATACCTAACCCTCTTTGCATCGAGGTCGTGGACCGTCACATCCCTTGGGATCTCCCGGCGCAGCGGGCCCTGGCTGCGGATGACCGCCATGTGACACTCAAACTCGTTGCCGGCCAGATGGGTCAGAAGCCTGAGAATGACCCTCTGGGCGCCTCCGGTTTCCAGGTCTGACAGGATGAAGAGAACGCTAAGTTTCATCTGAAGCGACATCTCCCCTGACTCCCATTACCAAAGGAAGGTGAGAGTCTTAGAGCGTAACTTCTCTGCGACCTGCGGAGAAGTTGGAGGTTGGAGGTCAGAGGTCGGAGGCAAGAACGGTTTTGCCTCAAACCTCAAGCGAAGCGATCCTCAAGCCTCAGACAGCAGGCGGGTTTGGCTGCGGCCAAAGGCCTGCATTAGGAGGATTTCTCCAGAACCACGAAAAGCCGGAACCCCAGGAACCGGCTGAAGGGGCTCAGCACCCTCTCCAGGCTCTCCAGGGGCCTCCACAGGAAGAGCGGGCACAGGCTGGGATTGTGAAATCCTCCGCTCAGGGGGTAGAGAAGACTATCCATGAACTGCTGCCGGATGATCCGGAGCCGGGGAAATATCTCGCTGAATTTCTTCTGCTGCTTTTGAAACATCAGAGTCGGGATGGCCTGATTCCCTTCAAAAGGCTCTTTGCTTTGTGTGGACCGGTCCCGGAACGGGTCCGTGTCCCACGTCATCCCCTCCGCGTGAAGAAATCGATAGACCGGATAAGACAGCCAGGAGACATACGGCTCCATCAGGACGGCTCTTCCGCCGGGTCTCAAGACCCTCTGCGCTTCCTGAAAAAAAACGGCCGGCGCCGCGAGATGGTGCAACACGTCAAAGAGGACCACGTTGTCCAGGCTTTCCTCTCTGAAGGGAATCGCCTGGGCATCCATCACCGCGTCCAGCCAAGGCTCAAAGACGATGTCCGAAGTGATCGCTTCAGGCAGGAAACCGCTCAGGTTTCCGCTCCCCCCTCCCAGTTCGAGCGTCCTGCCGGGCCTCAGGACGTCCTGAATGTGCCCGTACCATCTGGAATAGAGCTTTTGGAGAATAGGCTTGGATGTCCATTTGGCCCTTCTCTCGGCGAGAATGTCCTGGCTTGCAGCCTTCAAGGGAGACGGTGGCCTCGAGGCATTTCAAATCGCCTTTATCTTCCTGAACGCGAAAAGCGTCATCCTCAACAGCAGCCACCCGTGCCTGAAGCGGCTGATGTTGGTGCTTCCGTAGGTGCGTTCTCGATACCGGATCGGCACTTCGACCACCTTGAGGTTGAGCTTGGAGGCCCCGAAAATGAGATCAAAGTCGCCGAAAGGATCGAAGTCCCCGAAATAGGCCCGGTTCGCCTGGATCTTCGCGTAGTCTTCGCGGAAGAGGGCCTTGGTGCCGCACAGGGTGTCTTTGAACCGCTGATTGAGAATCCAGGTGAACATGAAAGAGAAGAACCTGTTCCCGAGCAGATTCAGAATCCTCATGGCCTGTTTCTCCATGGGATAAACCAGACGACACCCGTTCACGAATTCCCCCACGTCCTCCGCCAGCACCCGGTAGAACTTGGGCAGGTCTTCGGGCGGGACCGTGAGATCGCCGTCCAGGATCATCAGGATGTCTCCTCTTGCGAATGAGAACCCGCTCCGCACCGCGTCGCCCTTGCCCTGACCCTGCTGGACCACGAGCTTGATGTCCTTTTGAGGATACTTCTCCATCACGCGCTGGATTTCTTCCCTCGTGCCATCCGTGGATCCCCCTTCTACGAAAATGATTTCCTGGTGCGATCCAAAAGGGGGGAGCCGGGTGAGCGCAGCCTCGACGTTGCCCTTTTCATTTCTGCAGGGGATCAGGATCGTGCTGGAGAATTCCTTCTTGTCCCTCAGGCCCGCCGGACGGGCTACGATGTAACGACACAGGCACAGTCGACGAACAACATCGGTGTAGAAGACGCGCTGGCGAAGATTGCAGAA
>JALOPA010000693.1 GCA_025454125.1 Thermodesulfobacteriota bacterium | reverse complement strand
CGAATTGAAGGAGACTTTCCGGCCGTCAAGGGTGAGGCGATCCCTGAGGGCGACAAGGGCTTCTGCAGAAGCCTCTGTGTGGAGCGTGAGCTGAGCGGACTGGCTCAGGCTCTGAAACATGTTGTCGAAGATGATCTTTCTGACCCCGCGGATGGGAAGGCTCTCTCCGATATCCTTGCGTGAGGCGGGTCCGGGCTCTGTAAGTTCTTCGATTTTCTTTGCAGTGACCTTTGCCTTTTCCGCCAGAGCGGCCAGGATGTCGGCTCGGACAATCCTTCCGCCCGGCCCGCGGCCGGTGATTGAAGAGAGGTCCAGGTTGTGCTCTGCGGCCATGGCGCGGGCCAGAGGCGAAGCCTTAAAGCGGTGTCCGGCGGGGAGCCCGGGAGACGGCAGGGCCGGGGTATCCTCGACGGCGGGAAGGCCCGAGTCTTTCCCTGCCTGTGACGGATACTGTTTGACGATCCGCCTGTACTCCTCCTGATTTTTGGCCACGTAGCCCACGGTTTCCTCGACGGCACACTCCTTTCCTTCGGCGGCAAGAGGGTAAAGCAGCCCGCTTGCCGGGGCAGGGACCTCGTAGGTCACCTTGTCGGTTTCGATGACGAGAACGGGTGTTCCTTCTTCAACTGCGTCTCCAGAGTCAAGCAGCCAGCGCATCAGCCTGGCACTTTCCATGGTCAAGCCCAATTTGGGAATCAGGATTGGAATCATGGGCAGAACTCCTATCGGTTGAGCACTCTTTTGGCTCCCTTGACCACATCCCCTACCTGGGGGAGAACGAAATTCTCGAGCACAGGGCTGAAGGGGATGGGGACATCCTTTGCGCCCACTCTTAGGACCGGCGCATCCAGTTCATCGAAAAGCTCTTCCCCGATCCTGGCGGCGATCTCGGCCCCGAAGCCGCCGGTGACGCATGCTTCGTGGACCACGAGAGCATGATAAGTCTTTTTCACTGACTCAGCGAGCAGGTCGAAATCGAGCGGTTTCAGAGTCCTCAGGTCGATCACCTCCGCTTCGATACCCTCCTGAGCAAGCTGGTCCGCCGCCTCAAGACAGAAGTAGGTCATTCTCGAATAGGTGATGATCGTCAGGTCTTTCCCCTTTCTCTTGATGTCCGCCTTGCCAAGGGGGACCACATGCTCTCCTTCGGGGACAGGACCTTTCTGAGCGAAGAGCTTCTTGTGCTGAAAGAAGATGACCGGATCGTCATCCCGGAGAGCGCTCTTCATCAACCCCTTCACATCAGCGGGTTCAGAGGGACTGATCACCTTGAGCCCAGGCGTGTGGACAAACCAGCTCTCCAGACACTGGGAATGGTGGGCGGCTGCGGAAAGCCCTCCCCCGTCCGGGGCCCAGATGACCATGGGGATTTTGGCCTGACCGCCGAACATGTAACGGATCTTCGCCGCCTGGTTGGCGATTTCGTCCATGGCCGTGGTAAAGAAATCCGCAAAGTGCATGTCCACCAGGGGCCGCATGCCGGTGAGTGCGGCACCCAGGCCGGCCCCCAGGATGCAGGTTTCGGATATAGGGGTGTCGATGACCCTTTCGGGATATCGCTGAGGAAGGCCTTTGAATTGGGCGAAGATGCCTTCGTGAGCACGAAGGTCTTCACCCACGATGAAAATAGTCTGATCCCTTTCCATTTCCTCGGCAAGCGCCTCGGCGAGGGCTTCTGAACAGGTGAGGATTCGGTCTGTCATGATGAACTCCTGGGAATTAAATGCCTAAAATGCCCAAAACGCCTAAAGTGCCAAAAATGGAAAACACGTGACAAGTGACCGTTCGACGGGCCCTTCGAGGGCCTCAGGGTCCTGAGCAACGTCGAAGGGCGAGTAAAAAGCGACAAGAAAAAACCCGGGGTCGCTGATTCCTACGGATTCACAAAAAGATCTTCCAGCGCTTCTTCAGGCCGGGGCAGGGGGGCTGCCTTGGCGTAGCTCACAGCTTCCTCGATCTGAAGGGTGACGTCTCCCCGGATGGCCTTCTCCTGCTTATCCGAAAGAATCCCCTCCTTCTTGAGAAGGTTTCTGAAGCGCTGAATCGGATCCGACTTGTTCTTGAATTTCTCTATCTCCTCCACGGACCGGTACCGTTGCGGGTCTCCCTCGAAATGGCCCCGGTAGCGATAGGTCATGTTTTCCACCATGCTCGGCCCGTCCCCTTTTCTGGCCCGTTCCACAGCTTCCCCCACAGCCTTTCTCACTTCCAGCACGTCATTTCCGTTAACGGAGATGCCGGGCATCCCATAGCCTGAGGCGCGGGCTGAGACGGAGCCGCCTGCAAGAGCATAGCTCGCAGGGGTCGTGGAGGCATAGAGATTGTTTTCACACACGAAGATCACCGGCAGTTTCCATATGGCCGCCATGTTGGCCGCCTCGTGGAAGGGCCCGCGGTTTGCAGCCCCGTCTCCGAAGAAAACGACCGCCACCTGGTCGGTCTTCCTGAGTTTGATGGAGAGGCCTGCTCCCACAATAATCGGAAATCCTCCGGCCACCACGCCGTTGGCACCCAGGATCCCGATGCTGAAGTCGGCAATGTGCATGGAGCCGCCTTTGCCTTTGCAGTATCCTGTCGCTTTGCCGAAGAGCTCTGCGAACATGAATTTCGGGTCAGCGCCCTTGGCAAGGAGGTGACCATGGCCGCGATGGGTGCTGGCCACGTAGTCC
>JALOPA010000692.1 GCA_025454125.1 Thermodesulfobacteriota bacterium | reverse complement strand
GTAAAAAAAAGAATGTGAAACATGAAGCGCCCCACGACTGTGTTGAGCATCACCTCCTCCCTGCCTCTGAAGTCTTTACTCTCCACTTGACGGCGATTTGGCCAGGAGTCTGGCGGCTGTGTCCTCATCGGTGATAAGAACATTGAGGAGTTTGCCCTTCAACGCCCCGAAGATCCCATCCACCTTTTCCTTCCCGGCGCCTACACCGATTTTGTGCTTGATCCTTCTGAGTTCATCCAGGGTCAACCCGATCGTGCGATCATCCAACTCATGCCAGCATTCCTTCCCGTTGGCATCAAAGAAACGGCCGCAAATCGCACCCACGGCTCCAGCGTCTCTGAGTTTCACCGTATCGTTCTTGCTCAGGAAGCCGGATTTCCAGAGTAAGCCTTCGGCGCCGATCAAGCCCACGCCGAAAAGGACGAGGTCCGCCTTTTTCGCCAGCCCCAGGGTTTCCTGGATCTTTTTTTCTTTGAACAGGGTATTTCGGAGAGCTCGGGTCCTCACAATCACCGGAGCCGGAATGAGATAGGCTTTTGCTCCGAGTTTCTGGCCAAGCGTCATGGTCAGAACATTGTTATCGGTGCCTTCGATGGTGCCAAGCCCGCCCCCGATCTGCACCAGGCTGAGATCCCTGGCTTCAACCGGTTCGAGCTCTTTGACCACGTGGTACACCGTGTGACCCCAGGTCACTCCGAACACATGGTACCGGTGCAAGATCTCCCTGAGATACTGCGCTCCGGCCAGTCCGACCTGATCCAGGTCGGACTGGTTGCCGAACCGGTTGACCTTCACCACGATCGCCTTATCCAGCCCAAAGGTCTTGACCAGTTCCATTTCTGTTTCCGTGACGTGGACCATCGGGTCATGGATGGTGATCGTGACCAAGCCCCTTTTCCTGGCTTCTTTCAGGATTCTGCTGATTTTGAAACGGCTGTGGCCCAGGAGTGTGGAAATTTGTTCCTGGGTCTGTTCCTCTTTGTAATAGAGGTAACAGATTTTCAGGATGTCCCGATCGCTGATCTCCCGCATAGGTCGCGCCCGCAGTTTTCGAGAAAGGGTTGGCCGTAAACAGCGGTTACGCCGTCAAGGAACGCAGTTCCTTCACAGAGCTCTTGCATACCTGAAGAATGAGCTTGATGTCCGTCCCAAAGCCGACGAACTTCATGCCCTGATCGATCCAGTGCTTCGCCTTGTCCACCGATCCTGTGTGGATGCCGGGGATGATGCCCTTGTCCCGGCACACGGCGATCACGCGGCGGACGGCTTGCTCCACATCGGGATGGCTGGTCTGCCCCGGTTTCCCTAAACTGGCGGCCAGATCCTCCGGACCTACAAAGGCGGCATCGATGCCCGGAACCGACAGGATTTCAGGAAGGTTCTCTACCGCATCCCGATGTTCTATCTGAAGGGCGATGAGGACTTCCTCGTTGAGCTGCTTCATGGTTTCTGAAGTGGTTCCGGCCTCGAAAAAGGTGTGCTGCCTGGCCAGGGCCATGCCCCGCTCGCCCATGGGAAAATAGCGGCACCAGGCTACAACGTTTTCCGCGTCCTGTCGACTCTGGATCTGGGGAACGAGAAGCCCTGATGCGCCTATGTCGAGAGGTCTGGACAGATACTCATGGGACTTGCGGCTCGATGGCCGAACAATGGCGGGAATGCCCGCGGCCCGGGCAGCAAGAACCATGTCGCTCATGGTCTCCATGGTGAAACAGGAGTGCTCCATGTCGATGAAGAAGAAATCAAAACCGGCTTGAGCCAAGAGAAGGGCAATGCCCGGGCTCCGGATTTCAGAAACCATGGGTCCGAAAACGACCTTTCCCTCTTTCAGGGACTGCTTCATTTTATTTTTGAAGATCATGTAAAATCACTCCGCCTAAGAGGTTCCTGAGAAAACAGTTTTCTTTGTTTTTGCTGTCATTCCCGCGAAGGCGGGAATCCAGTATTTTCTGGCTTTTCTGGACTCCCGCCTCCGCGGGAGTGACGAACGGATTGTCCTCTTCGGCAACCAGCTAACTGAAAAACCGCCCGCCATTAATATCCAGAGTGACGCCCGTGAGGTAGCTGGCCTCGTCGGAACAGAGGAAAATGACGCCTGCCGCCACTTCATCAGGAGTGCTTAACCTTCTCAATGGAATCTCGGAAAGGACCTTCTTTTTATACTCCTCGGGCCTTGCGTCCCAGAGGTCCTGGGTTCTCTGGCTAGCCAGGGTGATGGTCGGCGCGATGGCATTGACATAAATGCCTTCAGGCCCCAGTTCATGAGCGAGATGACGGGTGAGACCGATGACTCCTGCTTTGGCCGCCGTGTAGTGGCACCCGGCCAGGGATCCGAGCCACCGGCCTGCCAGAGCAGACACATTCACGATCTTGCCGCCCCCGCCTTGTTTTCGAAACTGCTCCACCGCCGCCTGGCAACAGAGGAAGGTGCCCTTGAGATTCACATCGACCACCTTGTCCCAGGAAGCGTCGTCGATGTCCTGGAACTTGTGCGGGGTGTGAAGGGCCCCTCCCGCAACATTTACGAGGATGTCCAGCCGGCCGAACCGTTTCACCGCCAGAGCAACGGCCGCCTCAATCGTGGCTCGCTCGCACACATTCACCACCGCCCCGAGAGTAGAGTCGGGAGCGTTCAAATCAGCGAGGCCGGCGGAGACCATCTTTTCCGTGATGTCG
>JALOPA010000691.1 GCA_025454125.1 Thermodesulfobacteriota bacterium | reverse complement strand
CCGGCCTTCACGAAGATGGATTCGGCCTTTGAGTGTGGCCTTCTCCCACCAGGCCGTTCGGGCAATCACCATGCCTCTCGCATCGATGAGGGCCGAGATTCCGGTGTTAGCCACCCGGACAAGATCCCGGCGGCATTCAATGGCGCGAAGGGGGCTGAAATTGAAGTGGTGAACATAGCCGGGCGTGTTCTTCCACCATCCGTCGTTGGTGATCATGCAGATAAAACCCTTGGCCTCCGGCAGGTTCCGGGCACAGTGTGAACCAAAAGCCGACTCAAAACAGATGACGGGCAGAATGCCGACCGAAGCGTCTGGGGACACGAATGCCTGCCTCTCCTGACGAAGGCTGTAGGTGCCGCTATACCCCCCAAGCTCCAGAGAGTATTTTCCGAGGAAGCCCAGATACTCCACAAAAGGCACGCGCTCGAACAAAGGGACGAGTTTGGTTTTGTGATAGAACTGGGCCTCGGATCCGGGTGAAAGAAAAAGAGCGGTGTTGAAGGCCTCGTAGAAGAAACCCTCCTCCTTGTTAAAACGGCTTCCTGGAGGGATCTGCTCCCCAGCCTTTTGATAGCTGTGGACCCCTACCACACAGGCAAGCTTCGCGTACTTTGCTCGGAAATCCGACAACTGACGATAGGCAGGGGATGCGAAAGGATTTCTCTCATCAATCTGCTGTACAATGAGGGTCTCGGGGCCGAAGAGGTAATGGGTTTCCTCGTCGAGGATGGAATCCGCTGTTCTGAAAAATTCCTCCAGGTGCAGGGCCTGCCTTTCAGGCACGAATTTCTCCGTGTAGGGATCCAGGTTGGGCTGAACCAGGGCCATGGTAACGGTTTCTCCCTCCTCCCGGAAATTCATAAAAAGCTGATAAGAAACGAGAGCAGGGATGAAAACCAGCAAACCGGTGACAACCCCTATAGGGGCCATGGATTTCCACCCTCTTTTTCGATAGGCATCCGCCATTTTAAAAAGCGCGACATTGATCAGAATGATCCAGAGCGTGCCCCCGCGAACCCCTGTAACCTCAAACCACTGAATGAGTTTGGGTGCCGTAGCCAGGGCGTTGCCCAGATTGAGCCAGGGCCAGGCCAGGTCCCAGGACTCGTGAAAATATTCATATCCCATCCAGATCAGCAGAAAAGGAAATAGAAGGGGAAGGTTCAGGTTCCGCCGGACGCGGCTTACGGACCAGAAGACAAGGGCCTGCACAAGGGCATTGGCCAGCATGATGAGGAGAGCCCCCAGCCACTGGGCTTGGGTGATCCACCATGTTCCCAAAATATTCCACAAGAGGAAACCGACAAAGGCATAATTGAAGAGGATGGTGCGGTTCGGGTGATCCCGGGTTTCCTCCTCTACCAGCAAAAGGGGCACCCAGGCGATGAAAATGGTGAAGAATAAAAAGGAAACAAACCAGGGAAGGCCCAACAGCAGGCCGCTGATGAGGGACAAAACCAAATTCCTGTGGGACATCATGGTTGAGCCGTGAAAAATTGTTGACCTGCCTCTTTTAGACCTGTGTTGGGATGAGTGGAGAAATCCGGTCAATGCAGAGCGAGTGAAAAGAGGGAGTTCTCGATACCCAGTATCACACAGGTCGGCATTGAGGTCCACAAAACTTCTATTTTACAAGGAGGCTCCCCGCGGCAAGCTGCGGGGTATCTTGAGCGGAATTGCACCGAAGCCCCCTCCCAATCCCTATGACACCGATAAAGGAATTCGTTGCCCGGTTTGTTTTTCAAACAGATGAAGGTTTTTGGAGAGTGCTCGAAGTGGCAGGATCGTGTTCTTGTTCAGGTGATGCACCGCCGGCAGGCGAAGGGTGAGTGAAGTTTTGTCTTCACCGAAATGCCCGTAAACCAGGGTGTCTGCTCCCAGGATCTCCGTGTGATCCACATGAAGCCGCATCACCGCTTCTGCCTCTCCCACGAATTCGAAGTGCTCCGGCCGGATGCCCAGCACAACCTCCTGCCCGCCATGGCCGGAGTTTCCTCCTTCTGCCAAAGAAAGGCCGGTGATCCCTGAGTGCTCGATCCGCCTTCCGTCCGCGCTGAGCCGGATGGTCAGAAAATTCATGGGTGGTGAACCGATGAATCCGGCGATAAAGGTGGAGGCCGGCTTTTCATAGACTTCGAGCGGCGTGCCGATCTGCGCTGCATCACCCTGATCCATGACGATCAGGCGATCCCCCAGGGTCATGGCTTCGACCTGGTCGTGAGTGACGTAAATGCTCGTGACCTTGAGGTCTTCATGCAGCTTTCTGATCTCCAGGCGCATCTGTACCCGGAGCTTTGCATCGAGATTGCTCAAGGGTTCGTCGAACAAAAAGACCTTGGGCTGTCTTACGATGCAGCGTCCCATGGCCACGCGCTGCCGCTGGCCGCCGGAGAGCTCTCTGGGCTTGCGCTGCAGAAGCTCGCTCAGTTCAAGGATGCGGGCGGCGCGAAGGACCCGTTCCTCGATCTCTCTTTTATCCATCCCTCGGATTTTAAGCCCGTAGGCCATGTTGTTGTAGACCGTCATGTGGGGATAGAGCGCATAGTTCTGGAAGACCATGGCAATGTCCCGTTCCGCAGGCTCCAGACGGTTGACCACCCTGTCGCCGATCAGCACGTCCCCGGTCGTCACCTCTTCGAGGCCGGCGACCATGCGGAGGAGCGTGGACTTGCCGCAC
>JALOPA010000690.1 GCA_025454125.1 Thermodesulfobacteriota bacterium | reverse complement strand
TTTACTGCAATACGACATGATCCACTCCTGCGGTCTCAAGGGCGTGGAGATCGTCTCCCTGTGCTCCCTTCTCCGCAGGGCTGTTCCCATGCAAGAGGTGAAGAAGAAAACCGTGGGGTGCTTCGAGGAGGTCTTTGACCTCAAGACCGAGCCGATCCCCCTCTCCGATCTTCTGACAGCTCTATCCGCTTTCCCTCTTCACCACGACCCTCACTCATGGTAACAGTTCAGCTCTGTGAAATAGTCACCGGAAAGGCTCATGGCAGCGGCCTTCCAGCCCGTGGCTACGGGCAGGCCTAGTGTAGTGCGTCCAACGCTTCTTTACATAAATTACAGTTGGATGATGTGAATGAAAGCACGTATTCCCTCGTAAACACTGGATTCCGGGTCAAGCCCGGAATGACGTACAAAGGAAAGAAATTTAAGACGCACTACACTAGCGTCTTGACCGGCCTCTGGGTTTTCCGCCGACGCAAAGGCGCAGGACCTCCGCCACCTCCTTGACACCGAGGTCCTTGTGCTCGCCGAGCATGCCCTGATGACCCACCGCCCGTTCGGCGATGCGACCGCAGTCCTCGGCGGGAATCCCGTAATCCGCGAAGGTGGTGCCCACGCCCAGAGACCTGAAGAACTCCTCGGTTTTGCGGATCGCCGATTCGACGCGCTGGGCCGCGGTGCCGCGGCGGATTTTCCAGATCCTCTCCCCGTACTGGAGAAGTTTCTTCTGCTTGCGCTTGCGCTGGTGGCGAAGCAGCCCAGGCAGGACAACGGCCAGGGACTGGGCGTGGTCCACGCCGTAAAGCGCGGTCAGCTCATGGCCTATCATGTGGCTTGCCCAGTCCTGCGGCATGCCGGGGTCCAGGATGCCGTTGTGCCCCAAGGTCGCAGCCCACATGAGGTTAGCCCTAACTGCATAGTCCCTCGGCCGCCTGAGGGCCTTGGGCCCCAGTTCAATCAGAGTCGCCAGGATTCCTTCTGCCATGCGGTCCACGACGAAGGAGTCGTTGGCAAAGGTAAGGTAGCGTTCGGTCGTGTGGATGAAGGTGTCGATCACACCATTGGCTGTCTGCCGGGGAGGAAGGCTGTAGGTGGTTTCCGGGTCGAGAATCGAAAACTGAGGGAAGACCAGCGGGTCGAAAAAGAAAAGCTTCTGCTGGGTGGACTGCCGGGTGATCACTGATCCGCTGTTCATCTCAGAGGCGGTCGCCGGCAGGGTCAGAACCCCGCCCCAAGGCAAGGCGGCGGTAAGCGGCAGCTTTTGCACACAGATGTCCCATGGGTCCTTTCCCTCGTAGCAGACGGCGGCAGCGATGAATTTGCAGGCATCGAACACTGAGCCGCCCCCGGCCGCCAGCAAGTAGCCGATACGCTCCCTCTTCACCTTCTCCACAGCGGCCATGCATGTCTCAAAGAGCGGATTGGCCTCGATGCCTGAAAACTCGATAAGCTCCCGTCCGGCCAAGGCCCTGATCACCTGGTCGTACACGCCGTTGGCCTTGATCGAGCCCCCGCCGTAAACAAGCATCGCCCGCAGGTTCTTGGGAACCTGGGCGGAGAGTTCGCTGATCTGGCCCTTTCCAAAGAGAATCCGTGTGGGATTGCAGAAGACGAAGTTGTCCATGATGTTCTCCCGAAGGAAGGGTGGTCTGGAGTCGCCCCCACGCACGAAAAACCGCCATGGGCGGTGAGCCGTGAAAACCCATCTTGGCGCATGGACTCTATTGAAAACACCCCGAGGTGTCAATGATAAAGCCGGGGCATGAGGCACCCAAGTTCGAAGCGGACGTCAGGCTCAGCGATCCCTCGGCAGAACGAAAAACATCTTGACACTTAGTATAATATTGTAATATTACCTACTGAACCGCAGGGCCCCTGCTCGCCGCCGGTTCGCACGGCCGCCGATGGGTCAGCCTTCCGGGCGACGGTTACCGCAGGCCGGTCCCTGAAGCCAGTTCCAGCAGTGTTTCCCCTGTTCATCGAGATGAAATCCAGAGAGAGCCCATAAAGGAGGTTTTGTCATGGCAACAAAGAGTGTGGTTGAAAAGCTGTGGGAGGTCAATCCTGAAGCGGAAATCTGGTGGGATTCATCCCCCCTGGTCTTCGATAACTGGCGGACCAAGATGATCCAGCAGGCTTCGGACAAGAAGCAGATGACCGAGTGGATGGATCGCATGTACCACAAGAACAACAAACCCGGGGACAACCTCTTTCGAGGGGTTACCACCAATCCCCCCCTTTCCTACGCCGCTATCAAGGACAACCCGGAGTACTGGGCCAAGTGGATTGACGAGCGCATCAAGAAAGACCGCTGCACGGACTCGGAAGTGGTGTTCTGGGACACGTACAAAGAAATCGTGAAACGAGGGGCTGACACGTACCGGCCCCTGTTCGAAGCGAGCCGCTACAAGTTCGGCTACATCTCCGGGCAGACAGACCCCCGGGTCCGGGAGGACGCGGAGAAAATGTTTGCCCAGGGCGTGGAGATCCATTCCATTGCGCCCAACGTGATGGTGAAGGTCCCGGGCACGGCCGAAGGGTATGACGTGATCCGCCGGCTCACGGCCAAGGGGATTCCCACGAACAACACCCTGTCCTTCATCATCCCTCAGTTCAAGGCGTGCATGAAGGCGGTGACGGAGGGGTTGAAGGAGGCCAAGGCCAACGGGGTGGACCTGACC